>NZ_JACHFN010000002.1:300000-411730 GCF_014201885.1 Deinococcus budaensis
CGGCGTGCAGCGCCTGGTACAGGTCGTCGGGGTTGCGGGTGCCCAGCAGCTTGTGGGTGGCTTCCTCCAGCAGCTTGGTCCGCATCAGCTGGCGCACCGGCAGGTGGCGCTTGCGCAGGTAGCGCTCCAGCAGGTCGTGGCCGTGCTGTAAGGCCTCGTCGCGTTCCTGCTGGCGAAAGTAGTGGCGGATCTTGGCGCGCGCCGAGCGGGTCACGGCGAAGTTCAGCCAGCCCTGGTTGGGCTTGCTGTTCTTGGAGGTCACGATCTCGACCATGTCGCCGTTGCCGAGCCTATGCGAGAGCGGCACAATGGACCCGTTGACCCGCGCCCCCACGGTCGTCTCGCCGATGCGGGTATGGATGTGGTACGCGAAATCGATGGGCGTGCTGCCCAGCGGCAGGCTGATCGCCAGACCCTTGGGGGTAAAGACCCGCACGCGCTGCGAGAGGATGTCGCTCTTGACCGCATCCATGTAGTCCGAGGCGTCGTTGATCTCGTTTTGCAGCTCACGCAGCTGGGCGATCCAGTTCTCGCGGTCGCGCTGGGCCAGCGTGCTGCCCTGCTTGTACATCCAGTGGGCGGCGACCCCGTACTCGGCGACCTCGTGCATGCGCCGTGAGCGAATCTGCACCTCGATCGGCTGGCCGCTCTGGCTGATCACGGTCGTGTGCAGGCTCTGGTAGCCGTTGGGTTTGGGCACCGCGATGTAGTCCTTGAAGCGTCCCGGCAGCGGCGTCCACATCGAATGCACGATGGAGACGGTGTGGTAGCAGATGCGTTTCTCGCGGGTCTCCTCGGCGCGCAACCGGCGCTTCTCGTCGGTGCCGGGGGGCACGGTCAGCTCCCTGGGCGTCAGGATCACCCGGATGGCGAGCAGGTCGAAAATCTGCTCCAGCGCCTTGCCTTCCTTTTGCATCTTGTTGTGGATGCTCCAGAGGTGCTTGCTGCGCCCCGCAATGTCGATGTCGGCCACCCACTCGGGCAGTTCGAGGTCGTCTTGCAGGGCCTCGCGCAACTGCACGACCGCGCCCTGAATCAGCGCCTCGCGCTCTTCTTGCCGGGTCCGCAGCCGGGTCTGGAGGTAGGCGTAGGCGTCAGGCTGAAGGTACTGGAACGAGAGGTCCTCGAGTTCCCACTTGATCTGCCCGATGCCGAGGCGGTGCGCGAGCGGCGCGAAAATCTCCATCGTCTCGCGGGCGATGCGGACCTGTTTTTCGGGCTTCATGGACCCGAGGGTCCGCATGTTGTGCAGCCGGTCGGCCAGCTTCACCACGATGATGCGGATGTCGCCGGTCATGGCGATCAGCATCTGGCGCAGGTTCTCGGCCTGCATGTCGCGGCCCGCGTCCCCGACCTCGGCCTGCTGGCTGCCGGTCTTGGAGAGCTTGCTGACCTTGGTCTCGCCCTCCACGATGCGGCGCACGTCGGGGCCGAACTCGCGCTCGATCCCCTCGAAGGTCACGGCCTCCACGTCCTCGACCGTGTCGTGCAGCAGGCCCGCCAGCAGGCTGTCGGTGTCCATCCCCAGCCGCGCCAGGATGACGGCCACCGCGACCGGGTGGGTGATGTACGGCTCGCCGCTCTTGCGGTTGACCCCCGCGTGGGCGTCGCGCGCGAACACGTAGGCGCGCTCCACCCGCTCGCGGTCCGCTTCCGGGCGGTCGGCGATCAGGGGGCGTAAGCTTTCCATGCCGTGTTCGGGAAGAGCGGGAACGGAGGCGCCAGGCACGCGGGGCAGAATAGCGCGGCCAGCCGGGCGGCAAGGGAAGCCCGCGCCCCAAGGCTCAGGACAACCGTAAGGATGGGGACTGCACGCGGCGCGGCGGCGACGCTACCCTGGGCGGCGTGAGGTGGACTCCGCTCGACTCCGTCCTTTCCGGGAAAGCGCCGGGGCACCTGGCGTTTCGCGGAACCCACCCCCTTGGCCCTCGCCGCTCGCCCCGCCCGGTTCTCCAGGCCCCATGAAGGTCGACCGCGAGGAGCAGGACGACGCCCGGCGCGAACGCATCGCCCGCGCGGCCTTCGAGCTGTTCGCCCGCAGCGGTCTGGAGGCGACCAGCGCCCAGGACATCGCCCGCGCCGCGTTTGTGAGCCGCACCAACCTGTACCGCTACTACCCCAGCAAGATGCACATGCTGCTCGCGCATTTCGAAAAGGCCGTGCAGGCCAGCCGCGACGACGCCGTCGAGCGCCTGAGCCGGGGCGCGAACCCGCAGCAGGTCTGGGACAAGGTCACGGGGCGCATGGCCGACCTCGGCGTGCGCTACCGCCACCTGGTCGGCGCGGTGGGACACGCGGTTCTGAGTGCCCGTCACGAGGGCGGCCGGACGGACCACGCGGGCCAGCCCCCCGGCGAGGGCGTCCGCACGGCCCTGACGCTGGTGGCGCTGGTCGAACCCGTGTTGATCGCCATGCGTGACCGGGGCGCGCTGCGCGACGGGGTCAACACCCACCTGCTGGGGACCCTGCTGGTGGACGCCTGCCTGCTAGCGCTGCTGCACGGCGGCCACCGCGACCAGCGCGAGGTGCTGCGCGACTGGCAAGACCGCTTCAGTCTGCTGCTGCACGGCGCGCTCGTTCCGGACGCGGCGCAGGAGCGGGCCTGCGAGGGCGGCGCGGGTCCCGACACGCCGCTCAAGACGCGGGCCTGACGCTCGGCGCCCTGGCCTCCCCATCCCCAACGGTCGGCGAAACCCCACCCGCCGGGGGCGCTGGTATGCTCCCGCCATGAGTGACCCCCTCGGCCCCGGCGCGGCCCACCCGGCGCAGCCCTCCCTGACCCGGCTTCCCGCGTGGCAGGCGCTCCAGGCGCACTTCGAGGCGCTGCGGGGCACGACCCTGCGCGAGCTGTTCGCCGCCGACCCCGCTCGCGGCGAGCGCCTGACCGCCGAGGGCGCGGGCCTCTTTCTGGACTACTCCAAGAACCGGGTGACCGACGAGACGCTGGCCCTGCTGCTGAGGCTGGTGCGTGAGACGGGCGTGGAGGCCCGCCGGGACGCCCTGTTCGCGGGCGAGCGCATCAACGTGACCGAGGACCGCGCCGTGCTGCACCCGGCCCTGCGGGCGCCGCGCGGGGCCGTGATGGAGGTCGGCGGCCAGAACGTGGTTCCCGCCGTCCACGAGGTGCTGGGCCGGATGGGCGCCTTTGCCGACCGGGTGCGCGGCGGGACGTGGCTGGGCGCGACCGGCAAACCACTGCGGAATGTGGTGAACATCGGCATCGGCGGCTCGGACCTGGGCCCGGTGATGGCTTACGAGGCGCTGAAGCACTATGCCGACCGGCGGTTGACCCTGCGCTTCGTCTCCAACGTGGACGGCACCGACCTGACCGAGAAGACGCTGGGCCTCGACCCCGAGGAGACGCTCTTTATCGTGTCCAGCAAGACCTTCACCACCCAGGAGACGATGGCGAACGCGGAAAGCGCCCGCACCTGGCTGCTCGCCGGGCTGGGAAACGTGGCGGACGAGGGAGCGGCCATCGCCCGACACTTCGTGGCGGTGAGCACCAACGCGGAAGCCGTGGCGGGGTTCGGCATCGACACTGCCAACATGTTCGGCTTCTGGGACTGGGTGGGGGGCCGCTACAGCCTGGACAGCGCCATCGGTCTGTCGCTGATGATCGCGGTCGGGCCGGAGCGCTTCGGGGAGTTGCTGGCAGGCTTCCACGAGATGGACGAACATTTCCGCACGGCGCCGCTGGAGGGAAACCTGCCGGTGCTGCTGGCGGTGCTGGGCGTGTGGTACCGCAACTTTTTCGGCGCGCAGACGCACGCGGTGTTGCCCTACGACCAGTACCTCGCCCACTTTCCCGCCTACCTCCAGCAGCTCGACATGGAGAGCAACGGCAAGCACGTCACTCTGGACGGGCAGGCCGTGGACTACGACACCGGCCCGGTCGTGTGGGGGCAACCCGGCACCAACGGGCAGCACGCCTTCTACCAGCTGATCCACCAGGGCACCACCCTGATCCCCTGCGACTTCATCGGCTTTTGCCAGACGCTCAACCCGCTGCCCACGCCCGAAGGCCCCTTGCACCACGACCTCTTGATGGCGAACGTGTTCGCGCAGACCGAGGCGCTGGCCTTCGGCAAGACGCTGGAACAGGTGCAGGCCGGGGGGGGCGTAAAGTCCGCGCTGGCGCCCCACCGGGTCTTCGAGGGCAACCGGCCCACCAACACCCTGCTCGCCGACCGCCTCACCCCCCGCCTCCTGGGCGCCCTGATCGCCCTGTACGAGCACAAGGTCTTCGTACAGGGGGCCATCTGGAACATCAATTCCTTCGACCAGTGGGGCGTCGAACTCGGCAAGGTCCTCGCCGGAAAGATCGTGCCCGAACTGACCGCCGCCGGGGAGCCGGACCTGGACCACGATTCGAGCACCAACGCCCTGATCCGCCGTTACCGGGCGCGGCGGGGGTAGCAGAGGGAGCGGCCAGCTTCCAGCGACTTGCGGGGCAGGGGGCTGGCAGAGCACTCGGCGCGGAGGAGGTGGGGAGAGGGGGATGGGGAACGCTGGGGACCTGACCTGTTTCCCCCCTTCCGGCCTCCCCCATCAGGAGGGAGGGAGCAACAGCGCAAGAGCTTGAGCTATTCAGAAACGGGCACAGCGGACGCCGCACAGATACGAGTCAACAGAGTCCGCACCGCCTTCCCCACGCCTCAACCGCGCAGCTCCCTGGGTGGCTGCAGCGTGGATGCACCAAGCTCAAACATTGCGTTTGATGACTGCCCCATCCCAGCGCCGCCCGTCTCCCCTTGCTTCACTCCCCTGCCCCCTCTGGGGGGAGGGGCTGGGGGTGGGGGCACCTTCCAACGCCGCTACCCCGCCCCCACCTCCCGCGCATACACCGCCCGCACCGTCTCCACCATCCCCTGCGCCGAGCCGCTGAGGTCCAGCAGCCGCACGATCTCCAGCGGATCGAGGGCCGGATTCGCACAGGCCCGCCACAACCCGTACTGCACGACGCTGCTGCCAGGGCGCAGACCCCCCGCCGGGGTCCACAGCTCGCGCACCTGCGGCAGCAGCGCCGAGGCGAAGCGCACGAGCTGCGGCCCCTGCCGGGCGAGTTCCTTGTGCAGCAGCCCGACCGAATGCACGCCGACGTGGTGCAGCAGGCTCGCCAGCCGCTGCGCCCGCTCGGGGTCCGACCAGTCCGAGAGCAGCGGGACATGCAGCGCCTCCGCGATCTGGAGGTCGAGGTCATGGATGGGGGCGGTGCCCAGCAGGTACTTCAGACTGGGCGCGTCGATAAACACGCTGTCGGGCGCCTCCGTGATGCGGGTGGGTAGGGTGGCGGCGTAGTCGTGGCTGAGGCGGTGCAGGGCCATGAATTCCTCGTCGGCCATCTCCAGCAGCCCGGCGAGGCGGTAAAAGCGGCGCCGGACCTCGCGCGGCACGGCCTCGCGGCTCTTGTACCCCAGGTCGTGCTCGATCTCGGCCCAGGCGTGCTGGAGGATCGAGCGGATCTGCACCTCGTAGTGCATGCCGGGCAACGCGGGCACCAGGTCGGGTTCGGCGCGCACCACGTAGTGCACCCCCAGGTAGCCGAAGCGGTCGGGGTCGTGCATCCGCGACTTGTCGATGGAATGCTTCCAGTCCACGACGTGGTGCTCCTCGATCAGGCGGGCAACCACCTGCACGTCGCTCTCGAAGTAGGTGATGACGCGCAGGCCCACCAAATCGGTCACGTCCCCCAGCGTGCGGTAGCGCCCCGGCTTGCGCCGCAGCTTGTCGGCCAGGCTGGCCGGGCGCTTGACCCGCCCGGTGATGTGGTGGATGTTCAGGCCCGCGTCCGCGAGCAGCCGGGTGATGTGCGCCACCACGGCGCTTCGCAGCCGCTCGTAGTCGGGCAGCGCCTCCTGATAGGCGTGCAGCAGCTCGGGGTCCATGGTGGCCCGCATGATAGGCGCCCCGCCGCGCTCCCGCCCAGAGGGGTAAGAGACGGGTGGGGGTCACCGTCCCGGCAGCCTGCGCGGGTGCATCCTGTTCACATGGCCTCCGAGGACCGCTCCACTGCCCCCGCCGTCTCCTTTCCCGCTCCGGGGCGCATCCCCTATCCCGGCGGGTGCGTGCTGGAACCTGGCCCCTACGCGCTGGACTACCTGTTGAACTGGCGGGCGGACGTGACCGTGCGCGGCGTGTCTCACGCGGACACCCCGGTCTTTGCTCTGCTGCGGGACCTGCTGGCCGACCCCGCCGCCCACGGCCTGACCCCCGCCGAGGCCGGGGCCGCCCGCGACCGTTTTCTCGCGCTGGCCGGGCAGGCGCTGGAGGCCGAGGGCGGCGATCCGGCCTGGCTGGCGCGCGAGTTCGGGCGCTAGGCGCGTGATCGACCAACTGCGGCCCGCGCTGCCTGGAGAAGCGCTGCACGCGCGGGTGGCGCGCACCCTGCGCGAGGCGGTGCTGGCCGGGGCGTTGCCGGAGGGGACCCGCTTGCCGGGCCACCGGGTCCTCGCCGCGCGGCTGGGCGTGTCGCGCAACACGCTGACCGACGCGCTGGAGCAGCTCGGCGCCGAGGGCTACGTGCGGGCCAGCGCCCGCAGCGGCACGCGGGTCGCGGTGCCTGCCCCGGCTCCCGGCGAGGCGCCCGCACCCCCGCCGCTGCCGCTGAGCGCCTGGGCCACCCGCGCCCTCTCCGGCGCCCTGCCCGACGTGGGCGGCGAGTACGCGGTGGACTTCCGGGTCGGCCAGCCGGTCCCCGACCTGTACCCGGCGGGAGCGTGGGCGCAGGCCCTGGCGCGCCAGGCGCGGGAGGCCGGGCGCGGCGGCGCTCCGCTCCTCGAACGGGAAGCCGAACTGGGGCCGCTGGAGACGAGGCGCGCCCTGGCCGCCTACCTGAACGCCGAGCGCGGCGCCCGGGTGACCCCCGACATGGTGATGCTCACGGGCGGCACCCAGGCGTCTCTGGACGCGCTGGCCCGGCTCTTTTTGGAAGAGGGCCGGGTCGCGGCGCTCGAAGACCCCACCTATCCGGGGGCGCGGGCGGCGCTGGGGGCCACCGGCGCTTCGCTCTGGCCGGTCCCGGTGGACGCCCAGGGCCTGGACCCGGCGGCGCTGCCCGCGCGGGCCACCCTGCTGTACCTCACGCCGGGCGCGCAGTACCCGACCACGGTGACGCTGCCCGCCGCGCGGCAGGCCGAGGTGGTCGCCTGGGCAGGCCGGGCAGGCGCCTTCGTGCTGGAAGACGACTACGCCGCCGACCTGCACCACTCGGCGCGGCCCCCGGCGGCCATGCAGGGCCTCGCGCCGGGGCGGGTGATCTTGCTGGGCAGCTTCAGCAAGAGCCTCGCGCCGGTCACCCGCTCCGGGTACCTCGTCGCCCCCGAGCGGGTGATCCGGGTGCTGGCGCGCACCCGCCCGCTCACCGACCGCGCCCCCGCCACCCTCGACGCCCTGGCCCTGGCCGATGTGCTCGCCTCGGGCGCCTACGCCCGCCACCTGCGGGGCGCCCGGCAGGCCATCCGCCACCGCCACGAGGTCCTGCTCGCGGCGCTGGCCCCGGCCCTGCCCGGTTGGGCGGTCACGCCCGCCCGCGCCGGGCTGCACGTGCATGTCACGCTGCCGCCCGGCCTCTCGGAAGAGGAGGCCGTGGCCCGCGCCGCCGCAGCCGGGGTGGCCCTTACCCCCGCCGCGCCCCTGGCGCAGGAGACGCGCCCGCCCGCCGTGCTGCTCGCCTTCGCCCACCTGCCGCCCGAGCGCCTGCGGGGCGGCGTGGCGCGGCTGGCGCAGGCCCTGGCGGGCAACCCGACGGACGTGAAGATTTAACCGGTCCTCCTAGGTGAGCCGGGTTACACTACGGTAATGCGTCTTCTGATTCTGGCTCTGACGGCGGCCCTGGCGCTGCTGTACTTCACGTTTGGGCTACGGCTGGGCTACGTGACCCTGACGCCCACGCAGCTGCTCAACGCGCAGGGGCAAAACCGCTACAGCTTCGAGCTGTACGAGGACGGCAAACACGTCGGCGTGCGCGGCACCTGCACGGTGCGCAGCGGTCAGGCCACCCTGCGGCTGCTCGACCCGGCAGGCACCCAGGTCGCCGGGCAAAGCTGCCCGAAAGGCACCTGGTCGCTGCGGCTGCTGGGCGGCGGTCAGCCGGGTCTGTACCAGTTGATCGTGGACCTCGACCGCTACAGCGGCACGCTGGACCTCAAGGAACTGCGCGAGTAGCGGTGCTCCCGCCACAGGCAAAAGCGGGAGCACTGTTCTCCCCAGGGGGAGGTGCTCCCGCTTGCGGCTGCGGGCCGCGGGCCGGGCTTCAGGCCTGCTTGGCGGCCGCGGCGCGGTTGAGCGCCTTGGCGAGGCGGCTCTTCTTGCGGGCCGCCGTGTTCTTGTGCAGGGTGCTGCCCTTGGCGGCCTTGTCGATCAGGCTCTCGGCCTTGCGCTGCAACTCGGCGGCGTTCTCGGCGCCTTCTTGCACGGCGGCCACGGCCTTCTTGCTGAAGGTCTTGATGGTGCTCTTGCGGCTGCGGTTGATCAGGCGGCGCTTGAGGCTCTGGCGGTGACGCTTCTGGGCGGACTTGTGTCGGAGGGCCATAGGATTCTCTCTTTCTCCCGCACTCGCGGGGCGGTTCCCAGCCTGGGCGGGAACGCGACGCGCCGGGCCTCGGCGCATCCGGGCCGCCGCTCTGCACGGCGCCTGGAGCTGCGCCACCCCTGGGGGGTGGGCAACCTGGGCATCTTAGCGGGTGTGCTGGGGCAGGCGCAAGCGCCATACTGGACGGCGTGACGGACCCTCCCGACACGCCCCCCGCGCCCACACCCGACCCGCGTCAGGCCGAGCAGCGCCAGAAGGCCCGCGACGACCTGCTCGCCTACGCCTTCCGGGCGCTGTCGGGCCGCGCGCTCACGGAAGCCGAGTTGCGCGCCCGCCTCGCCCGCCGCACGGACGACCCCGCGCTGGCCGCCGAGGTGCTGGCCCGGGTGCAGGAGCTGGGCTACCAGAACGACGATCAGGTTGCCCGCGCCGAGGGCACCCGCCGGGGCGTGGGCGGCTTCCGGGTGCGCCAGACCCTCCGGCGCCGGGGCATGGAAGAGGACCTGATCGAGGAGACGCTCGCCGCCCGCGACCCCGAGCAGGAGCAGGCCGACGCCCTGGCCCTGCTGGAGCGCCGCTGGACCGCCTTCGCCCGCAAGCGTGATCCGCGGGCCAGTGCCTACGCTTTTCTGGCGAGGCGCGGGTTTGGGGGATCAGCGATCTGGCCCGCCATCGAGGCCGTCTCCCAGGGTCAGGCTGGCGGCGAGCCAGAGGACCTGACCGAGCCGGACACGGACGATTTCAGCAGCCCAGGGTGAGCGGGCCACGTGCTTGACACCCCCCGGGGCGCCGCGTAAACTGCCGGGCGCACCAAAGCGGGCTGCTGACTCAGCCTTGCCTGCTTGTCTGGGGCCGTGGTCGGCGGGGCGTAGCGCAGCCTGGTAGCGCACGTCGTTCGGGACGACGGGGTCGGAGGTTCGAATCCTCTCGCCCCGACCACGCTGGAAGCCTCCCCCTCTCACGGGCGGGAGGCTTCTTGCTTGTGCTGTGCCCGCCGCTGCCGCTTCCCTCTTCCGTCTCCTGAGAGCCTGCCCCCCATGCGCGTCTTTGCCATCGCCGATCTGCACCTCGCCACCGTGACCCCCAAACCCATGACGGTCTTCGGGCCGAACTGGGCCGGGCACCCGGAGGCGATCTTCCGGCAGTGGCAGGAGGAAGTCCGGGAAGACGACCTGGTGCTGCTGCCCGGCGACCTCTCGTGGGCGATGCGGCTGCCCGACGCGCTGGTGGACCTCGCCCCGGTGGCGGCGCTGCCCGGAACCAAGGTGCTGCTGCGCGGCAACCACGACTACTGGTGGCCAGGGGCGGGCAAGCTGCGCGCGGCCCTGCCTCCCGGCATGTTGGCCGTTCACAACGACGCGGTGCGGGTCGGCCGCGTGGTCGTGTGCGGCTCGCGCGGCTGGCTCACACCGGGCCACGAGGCGCTGGGCGACGACGACGCGCGGCTGCTGAGGCGCGAGGCCGAGCGCCTGGGCCTCAGCGTGCAGGCCGCCGCGAGGCTGCGCCAGCCCGGCGACGTGCTGATCGTGATGCTGCACTACCCGCCCGCCAGCCCGCCCTACCCGCCCAACCCGCTCACCGCCGTGATCGAGGCGGCGCGGCCCGACCTGATCGTCTACGGTCACCTGCACGGCGCCCACCCCGAGCGCGCCCTGCGGTCCCTGGGCGGTATTCCGGCCCACCTCGTCGCCGCCGACGTGCTCAAGTTCCGGCCCAAGCTGCTGCTGGACCTGGGCGGCGCACCGGACGCCTCCCCTGCCCCCGCCGAAAGCTGAGCGCCCCCAACGTGAGCCTGGGCGGCTTCCCTGCGGCTCCCTCGCCGCACACTGCGGGCATGACGGCATCCCCTTCCCCCTTGCCCCTCTCCGTGCTGGACCTCGTACCGGTGCCCCGGGGTTCGGACGCCCCCGCTGCCCTGCGCGAGACGGTGGCGCTGGCGCAGGAAACCGAACGCCTGGGTTACACCCGTTTCTGGGTGGCCGAACACCACAACATGGGGGCGCTGGCCGCCAGCGTGCCCGCCGTGGTGCTCGCGGCGCTGTCGCAGCACACCTCCAGGCTGCGGCTGGGCGCGGGCGGCGTGATGCTGCCCAACCACGCGCCGCTGGCGGTCGCGGAAAGCTACCGCCTGCTCTCGGCGCTGGCCCCCGGGCGGGTGGACCTCGGCCTGGGCCGCGCACCCGGCACCGACGGCCGCACGGCGCTGGCCCTGCGCGGCGCGGCGGGCCTGCACGAGGCACCCTTCGAGGCGCAACTGGACGACCTGCTCGCCTTCGGCCACGGCATTTTTCCGGCCGGCCACCCCTTCGCGGGGGTCACGGCGGCTCCGGCCGACACGGCGGGCCGCCCACCCCTTTTTCCGCCGCTGTGGGTGCTGAGCAGCAGCGGCTACGGGGCGCGGGTCGCTGCCGGTCGGGGCCTGGGACTGGCCTTTGCGGCGCACATCAACCCCCGGCTGGAGGACGCGGCGGCGGCGGTCCAGGCGTACCGGGCGGCGTTCCGGCCCTCGGCGGCGTTTCCGGAGCCACGCAGCCTGGTCGCGGCCAGCGTGGTCTGCGCGCCCACGGCCGAGGAGGCCGAGGACCTCGCCGCGCCGCTGGGCCTGATGTTCCTGCGGCTGATCCGGGGCGAGACGGCGCCCTTTCCCAGCGTCGCCGAGGCCCGCGCCTACCCCTACACCCCGCACGAGCGGGCACAGGTGGCCGCCTCGCGCGCCCGGGTGATCGTGGGCGACCCGGCGGGGGTGCGTGAGGAACTGCTCGCGCTGGCGGGGCGGACGGGGGCCGACGAGCTGATGCTGACCACCCTGTTGCCGGACCCGGCAGCCCGGCGGCGCTCGTACCGGCTGGTGGCGGAGGCGCTGGGGCTGGGGGGACCCGGGCCGGGGGCCGCCACAGAAGGGGCGCTCTTTTCCCCCGGCGCGGCGCCTTCCGGCGGCTGACCCGGCGCGGGGGCCGCTATGCTGGGGGCCGGAGGCAGGCTTGCAGGACCCCGAAAAAGTACAAGACCGGCTGGTGGCCGACCGCAAGGTGCGCGCGGTCGCCCAGGCGGGCAGCTACGGCACCGACGACGGCTGGGCAGGCAGCCAACCCACACTGGTCGTCTTCGAGCGCGGGCTGATCTCGCCGCAGAGCGAGACGCGGGCGGGCGTCACCGTGCAGCGCTACCCCTACGAGAAACTGGAGCAGTGGCGCGACTGGGACGTGGCCCGCGAGGAGGCGCCGGTCGCGCTGCTGGCGACCAGCCGGGTGGTCTACGATCCCACCGGGCATTTCGGCCGTATCCAGCGGACCCTCTGGACCCTCAACGAGGAGCGCCTGGCCGGACACCGCGAGGAGCTGCTGGGTCAGGCCCAGGGGCGGCTGGACACGGCGCGGCGCACCCTCACCGGCCCCGGCCACGGCGTGCAGGAGCAGCTGCTGGCGCTGGCCGAGGCGCGGGCGGTGGCCCTCGACCTGCTCTACCCCGCCCTGCTGACGCACACCCACGGCTGGCCCGAGTTCGAGATCCGGTTGCCGCACGCCTGGCGCGCCGCCGCCGGGCTGCGTTTTCCCAAGGCCGTCTACCGCCTGGAAAACCTCTACGGGTTCGGCGGCGAGGAGGAAGCCCGCCGGGTGCTGCTCGCCACCCGGGGCCTGGGCATGGTCGAGCAGGAAAAACGCGCCCGCGCGGCCTTTCAGGCCGGGTACTACGACGGCGCCGTGCGCTACCTGCGTGACGAGGCCGCCCGCACCCACCGCGCCGACCTCGACCGCTGGAGCTACCTCAGCAGCCCCCGGCGCGACAAGCTCGGCACCCTGCTGGGCGTCACCCGCAGTCCCCTCGGCCCGGCGGCCCTCGCCATCGCCGGCGACCTGATGGCCGACGCGCGGGAAGGCCGCTGAGGGGGCTTGCTTTTTTGCCCACCTGCCTGTAAGATTTCATTTCTGGCTTCATGAAGCCGTGCGGTGCACCGCACTGGAGGGAGGCGCCCACCTCGGAGATCAAAGACGGGCGCGCGAGCAGAGGGCAGCGGGGCACAGACCCGCGCCGCTGAACCACCGGAGGAAGCTTGAGGGCTTCCTTCTTTTGTTGTGCCTTTTCTGGGCAGCTGTAGGACAAGGGGGCAGACGCCCGGCGGCCAGGCCCGCAGGGGACCAAAGGCGAGAGCCTGCGCGCACGGCACAGGCTCTGGCGTGGTGGGTCGTGTAGGACTTGAACCTACAACCCGCTGATTAAAAGTCAGCTGCTCTACCGATTGAGCTAACGACCCGCACGGCTGCGCCACAGACGGGCGTATCTCAGCGGGCCTGAGTATAGGGAGCCGGGCGGGGGGTGTCAACGCGGCGCCGCCCGGCCCCGGCTCAGCGTTTCAGGCCCGGGGGCATCTGCGGCATGCGGGGCGGCTTCATGCCCTTGCCCGGTCCCTTGCCGCCGGGGCCACTCATGCGCTGGAGCAGCTTCATCATGTCTTTCATCTGCTCGTGCATTTTCAGCAGTCGGTTGATGTCCTGCACCGTGTGGCCGCTGCCCGCCGCAATGCGCTTGCGGCGCTGCCCGTCGATGATCTTGGGGTTGCGGCGTTCCCCCGCCGTCATGGAGGAGATCATCGCGTCGATGCGCTGAATCTGCTTCTCGTCCACGTTAAAGCCCTCGGGCAGCGCGCGGCTCATGCCGGGAATCAGCTTGAGCAGGTCGCCCAGCGGTCCCATCTTGCGAATCTGCCGCAGCTGGGTCAGCAGGTCCTCGAGATCGAAGTCGCCGGGCTTTTTGACCTCCATCGCCTTGAGGTCGGCCTGTTCGGCGCGCTCGATCAGCCCCAGCACGTCGCCCATGCCCAGGATGCGGCCCGCCACCCGGTCGGGGTAGAAGGGGTCCAGGCCCGTCAGTTTCTCGCTGGTGCCCGCAAAGTAAATCGGCTTGCCCGTCACGCTGCGGGCGCTGAGGGCCGCGCCGCCGCGCGCGTCGCCGTCCATCTTGGTGATGATCAGGCCGGAAAGGTGCACCCGCTCGTCGAACACGCGCGCGACGTTCAGCGCCTCCTGCCCGGTCATCGCATCCACCACCAGCAGCGTCTCGGTAGGCTGGAGTTCAGTCTGGAGGTTGGCGAGTTGGTCCATCAGCGCCTCGTCGATCTGAAGGCGGCCCGCCGTGTCCACGATCACGAGGTCGCGGAAATCGGTTTTCAGGTGCTCGTCGAGACGGCGCTTGGTCTCCTGAGGCGTCTCACCGTCGGCGACCTTCAGGACCGGCACGCCGACCTGCTTCGCCAGCACTTCGAGCTGGTCGCGGGCGGCGGGGCGCTGGGTGTCGGCGGCGACGAGCAGCACGCGGCGGCCCTTGCCCTTGTAAAAGGCGGCCAGCTTGCCCGTGCTGGTGGTCTTGCCCGCCCCCTGGAGGCCGACCATGAACCAGACGTTGCCCTCGTTTTTCAGGGTGGGCTGGTGGGTCTCGCCGCCCAGGGTCTGAATCAGTTCGTCGTGGACGAGCTTGACCACCGTCTGCCCGCCGGTGAGCGACCCCTGGACCTCCTGGCCCACCGCCTTCTCGGTCACGCGGGCCACGAAATCCTTGGCGACGGTGAAGTTCACGTCGGCTTCCAGCAGGGCCATGCGAATCTCGCGCATGGCCTCCTTGACCTGTTTCTCGGTCAGCTTGCTCTCGCGGCCCACCCGGTCGAGGATGTCCTGCAACTTGTTCCCGAGCGCCTCAAACATGGGGAGAGTCTAGCGTGCGGGGGCAAGAGGCTTGGTATAGCTTGCACGGATGGAGCTTCTCCTGATTCGCCACGCTCAGTCCCTGAACAATCACCTGACAGGAGACCCGGAGTACGCGGCGAGGCGGCAGGCCGATCCACCCCTGACGGAGCTGGGGCGGCAGCAGGCCTTGCGGCTGGCGAGTTGGGCGGCCGATGACCCCTTCTGCCAGCGCATCACGCATCTCCATACGAGCCTCACGACCCGCGCCGTGCAGACGGCTGCGCCCCTCGCCCGGGCGCTCGGCCTCAGCGTTCACGGCCTCACCGAAGCCTACGAGTGCGGCGGGCTAAACAGCGGCCCGGACGGAGGATTCGCACCCGTGATGGGCCGTGACCACGTCTCGCTCCAGATTGACTGCCCGGACCTGTTATGGCCGGACGAGATTCGTGGTCAGGCCTGGGAGGGCGGCGGCGAACCCTGGGACCCTACGGGCTTTGCCGGGAGGGCAGCGAACGTGAGCCGTCACCTGCGCCGGGTGGCCGATGAAGCCGATGTGGTCGCTCTGATCACCCATCACGATTTCGCGCAATACCTGATTGCGGAGCTGCTGGGCCTCCCTGCGCTGCATGGCGAGGGGCTGACGTTCCGGCTGAACAACACCGCCACGGCCCACATAGAGCTGATTCCCGATCCCAGTGGATCGGACCGACGTGTTCTGCACTGGGTGAATCGGACCGCTCACCTGACTCCGGACTTGTTGACTCTCTGATCACCTCGGAGGTGCAGAACGCGGGCCGCGAACCTAACGCCCGTTAGCCGCCCCGCGCTATCCTCGCCCCATGACCAAAGCTGTGATCGTCTCGGCGTCGCGCACGCCGACGGGTAAATTCCTGGGGGCCTTGCAGGACGTGACCGCCGTGGAGCTGGGCACCATCACTCTGCGCGAGACGCTGCGCCGCAGCAGCATTCCCGCCGAGCTGGTGGAGGAAGTCATCATGGGCCAGGTCGTCCAGGCGGGCAGCGGGCAGAACCCGGCGCGGCAGGCGGCCCTGAGGGCGGGCCTCTCGCCGGAGGTCGGTGCATTGACCATCAACAAGGTCTGCGGGTCGGGTCTCAAGGCCGTGATCCTGGCCGCGCAGGCGATCCGCGCGGGCGACCAGACGGTCATGCTGGCGGGCGGCATGGAGTCCATGAGCAACGCGCCGCACCTGCTGCCCGGCGCCCGCAAAGGCTACCGCCTGGGGCACGCGCAGGTGCTCGACGCGAACACGCACGACGGCCTGTGGTGCTCCATCAACGACGAGGGCATGGGCCTGACGGGTGAGCGCGTGGCCGAGAAGTACGAGATCGGCCGAGAGGCGCAGGACGCCTACGCGACGGGCAGCCACCAGAAGGCCATCGCCGCGACCGAGGGCGGGCGTTTCCGCGACGAGATTGCCCCCGTGACTGTCAAGGGGCGCAAGGGCGACGTGATCGTGGATACCGACGAGGGGCCGCGTGCCGACACCAGCCCGGAGACGCTGGGGCGCCTCAAGCCCGCCTTCAAGAAGGACGGCACCGTCACGGCGGGCAACGCGCCCGGCCTGAACGACGGGGCATCGAGCCTGCTGATCATGTCCGAGGAAGCGGCGCAGGCGCACGGGCTCACGCCGATGGCCGAGATCACCTCCTATGCGACGGGCGGCCTCGCTCCCGAGTGGGTGATGATGACGCCTGTGCCCGCCACGAAGAAGCTGCTGGAAAAGAGCGGCCTGAGCGTGGGCGACGTGGACCTGTGGGAGCTGAACGAGGCCTTCAGCGTCCAGAGTCTCGCCGTGCAGCGCGAATTGGGGCTGGACCCCGAGCGGGTGAATGTGAACGGCGGGGCGGTCGCGCTGGGGCATCCCATCGGCGCTTCGGGTGCCCGCATCCTCGTCACGCTGCTGCACGCGCTGAGGCAGCAGGATAAGGAAACCGGCGTGGCGACCCTGTGCATGGGCGGCGGCAACGGCCTCGCGCTGTCCGTCAAGCGGCTCTCGTAAGCTGAGCCTCATGACGCCAGGCAGCACGCCGACCCTGTGGGTGATTCAGAGCCGTTACCTCAAGAGCGGAGACGACCTCGCCGCCGTCACGCCCCGGCACCGGGAGTGGCTGGACCAGCACTACCGCTCGGGCCTCTTCCTGACCTCCGGCCGCAAGGTGGACGGCACGGGCGGCGTGCTGCTCGCGCAGGCCGAGAGCCAGGAGCAGCTTGAGCAGGTCTTCCGGGACGACCCCTTCGTGCTGGAGAGGTGCTCGGAGTACACCTACACGCCGTTCACGCCCGTCAAGCGGGGGCGAGCGGTGATGCTGGACGGCGTGCCGCTGGTGGAATAGGGATGAACAGGCTCACCTTCAGGAATGACGGGCTGGGGTGGTTTTACCTGGGGCTGTGCATTCTCGTTCTGGGAGCTTTGTACTTTTCCGGCAGTGCGAATTCACAAGACACCGTGACGGCGCTGAGCGTCCTGGGAGTCTTGGCGCTCCCCCTGGGCCTGCTGAGTCGGCTGACCGTCGCCGTAGGTTCGGAACGGTTGTCAGTCTGGCTGGGGCCGGGTCTGTTGCGCCGAAATTACCCCACCCGCGAGATCGTTGGCATTGCCAGAGCCGATCTTCCCTTCACCCCCTTTACTGTGGGGTTGAGGCTGACGCCGCGCGGCTGGCTCTACAGCATCGGTGGCCGGGAGTTTACTGAAGTCCTGTTCGCCGACGGGTCCCACCTCTTGATCGGCACGGACAATGCGGCGCAAACCGAGGATTTCCTGCGCGGGAGTCTTTCTTAGGACCTCGCCAGACTGCTAAGGAGTACCTATGAACTTTGGAGTCATCGGAGCAGGACAGATGGGCGGCGGCATCGCGCAGGTCGCCGCGCAGAGTGGATTCAGCGTCGTCGTGCAGGACGTGAAGCAGGAGTTTCTGGACCGGGGCCGGGCCGTCATTGAAAAGAGCCTCGCCAAGCTGCACGAGAAGGGGCGGCTGACGGGCACGCCCGAAGAAGTGCTGGGGCGGATCAAGTTCACCACCGAACTGAGTGACTTCGCCGACTGCGACATCGTGGTCGAAGCCATCGTGGAGAACGAGGCGATCAAGGCGCAGCTTTTCCGGCAACTGGGCGAGATCGTCAAGCCCGACGGCATCCTGGCGAGCAACACCAGTTCCATCCCGATCACCAGCCTCGCCACGGCGAGCGGGCGGCCAGAGCGGTTTATCGGGATGCACTTCATGAACCCGGTGCCGCTGATGCAGCTCGTCGAGGTCATTCGCGGCTATTCCACCAGCGACGAGACGGCGCAGAAGGTGACCGAAGCGGCGCGGGCGATGGGCAAGACGCCCGTGGAGTGCAACGACTTCCCCGGCTTCGTGTCCAACCGCATTCTGATGCCCATGCTGAACGAGGCCATCCAGTGCGTGATGGAGGGCGTGGCCGAGCCCGAAGCCATTGACCAGATCATGAAGCTGGGGATGAACCACCCGATGGGGCCGCTGACGCTGGCGGACTTTATCGGGCTGGACACCTGCCTCGCCATCATGGAGGTGCTGCATCAGGGGCTGGGGGACGACAAGTACCGGCCCTCGCCGCTGCTGCGCAAGATGGTGCAGGCCGGGCTGCTGGGGCGCAAGAGCGGGCGGGGCTTCTACAGCTACTGACCGTCAATAGGAAAAGAGGAGCGGAGGCCCATGCCCCCGCTCCTCCTCTTTTGGCTTCCTAGCTGTGGCCGGGATCGGAGTCGTCGGTGGGGCGGCCATGCTTGCCGTCGCCGCTGGCCTCGTCCTCCGGGGAGGGCTGCGGCATGTCCTGAGCCGACTCGGAGAGCTGCTCGTGGTCCTCGTCGTGCGGTTGGGGCGTGCGGTCGTTCTCGTTCTTCGTCATGATGGACCTCCTCAGCGGCTCTGCGCGTAGTACTCGGCGTTGGGCTGGAACCCGAGGGCGCTGCTCACGCGGTTGGTCATGTTGAACATGGCGATCACCTGCACGAGTTCCATGATCTGGTGGTCATCCAGGCCCACTCCGCGCAGGGGCTGGAGGTCGGCTTCGGTGACCTCGGCGGGGCGCAGGGTCAGTTTCTCGGCGTACTCGCACAGCACGCGCTCGCGCTCGGTGAGGGTGGCGTGGCGCCAGTTCACCGCCACCGCGTCGGCTTTCTGCGGGTCGCCGTCAAAGTGGCGCAGGGCCGCCCCGTGCGACACGGCGCAGTACAGGCAACGGTTGACGCCGCTGACGACCACGGCCACGAGTTCGCGCTCGGCGTTGGAGAGGTACCCCTCCTTGTTCAGCAGCAGGTTGAAGTAGTTCCACCACGCCTGGAACTGCTCGCCGTTGACCGCTTGGGCACGGAACACGTTGGGCACGAAGCCCATGTTGGCCTCGGCCTTGGCCCACAGCTTGCTCACGCCCTCGGGTACTCCGGACGCGTCGGGGACGGGCAGGTAAGAGATACGGCGCTCGTCGGTGGGCGGCTGGGTTGTGGTCATGGGGACAGCTTACCCGCCGGGGGGAACTCCCCCCCCCCGCCCCGCGTATCCCCTCAGCGTATGAGCCTCGCCTTCCTCGTGTTCCTGGTCTTCTGGATCGTCGGCATGGTCGGCACCTTCGTGCCCGCCATGCCTGCCACGGTCATCATCTTCGCCGGGTCGGTCGCCGCCACGCTGATCGACGGCTTTCAACCCTGGCCCGATCTGCCGTTCCTGCTCACCTTCGCGGTCATCACGTTCCTGATCTCCATGATCGACAACTTCGCCTCGGCGTGGGGGGCGCGGCGCTACGGGGGCAGCAAGCAGGCCGGCTGGGGGGCCTTGATCGGCGGGCTGGTGGGCATCTTCATCCCGTTCGGGCTGATCGTGGGGCCGCTGGCCGGAGCGCTGATTGCGGAACTGTTCGTCGTGCGCAAGCCCTTGCTTGATGCAGGCCGCGCCGCGTGGGGCACCCTGCTGGGGCTGCTGACCGGCATCGCCGCCAAGCTGGTGCTGCACCTGTTGATCGGCGTGTACGAGCTGTGGCGGCTGTGGGACCCGGCCGAGAGCATTTTCGGGTAGCCGTCCCAGGGAGAGGGGCCGGACTTCACAGCTCCGGCCCCTCATGCCCTCCCCCACTCAGAACAGCGCGCCCAGCAGCGGCGCGAGGCCCAGCGCCGTCAGCCCCAGCGCGGGCAGCAGCGGCAACAGCGTGCCCAGCAGCGCCCGGCGGCGGTCCCCGGTCAGGATCAGGAAGCCCCGGTAGGCGAGGGCAAACTGGGCCAGGGGGGCCAGGAGCAGCAGCAGGACGGCGACGCGGGCGAGCGGCCAGCGCATCACGGCCTGGAGGGTTCCCTGTTGGCGCTCCAGGGCATCGGAAGCCAGCAGGAAAGCGGGCCATTCAGGCTGCGGCCACACCAGCAGCAGCGCAGCCAGCGCCAGATACAGCGGCGGGAGCACGGCGAAGGTCGCGCCGTAGACCTCCGGGGCACGCCCCTCGCGTCCGGCCCCCAGCCAGCCCAGCCCGGCCATCGACCCGGCCAGCAGCACCGTCAGAAACAGGGTGCCGAAAACGTTGATCGCGTGCGCCGCGAAAGCCCCGGCCCCCTCGGCCGTCGCCCCCACCACGGGCCGCAGCAGCAGCGCGTAGACCACCCCGGCGAGCAGCGCTGCCAGAAGGGGGGGGCCGACGTAGCGCCAGGGCAGCGGAGCCACCGCCCGCAGCCGCTCGAAAAAGGGGGCGGGGCCGCCCAGCAGCTCAGCGGGCAGGGGCGCGGCCGGGGGAGGCGTCGGTGCGGGCATGGGACGGCGGGAACGGGACATCGGGGGCACTCTAGCCCCTGGCCCACCAGGCCCACAGCAGCCCCAGTCCCAGCACATACAGTCCCAGCATCAGCGCCAGCCCCCAGCCGGAGCGGGCCAGCCGGGCGGGGTGGGCGGCAGCCTGCGCGCGGGCGTCCGACAGCACGTCGCGGGGGATCAGCCGCAGGGCCAGCCACAGCCCGGCGGGAAGGAGCAGCAGGTCGTCGAGCTGTCCCAGCACCGGAATAAAGTCGGGAATCAGGTCGATGGGACTCAGGGCGTAGGCCAGCACCCCCAGGGCCAGCAGCCGGGCGGGCCAGGGCGTGCGCGGGTCGCGGGCGGCGAGGCTCAGGGCGTGCAGTTCCGTCTTCAGGCGCCGGGCCAGGGCGCGCAGGTGCTCCAGCATGGCGCCCCGGCCTAGCGCAGCGCCCCGCGCAGGTCGGTGACGGCCTGCTGCACGGCGGGCAGGGTCAGGGCGGCGGCCACGACCCCGAACAGCACGATGCCCACGAAGGCGCCGCTCAGCCAGGGACCGGGGGCGGCGCGCGCCTGCGGGTCGGGCCTGGGGGTCAACCACAGGTGCAGCACGACCATCACCGCCGCGCCGAACAGTCCGGCTCCCAGCGCCAGCGGCACGGCCAGCGCCGGATTGCCCAGCATCTCGGTCGCCTGGCGGGTGTCGCCCAGGTCGCGCCCGGCCAGAAAGGCACCCAGCCCCACGGCCAGGGTGTTGTTCAGCGCGTGGACGATCACGGCGTTCCAGAGGCTGCCGCTGTGCTGGGTCAGCCGGGCCAGCGCGTAGGCCAGCGGCAGGATGCCCGCCACGCTCGCCGGAACCCCGTGCGCGACGGCAAAGGCCACGCTGCTTGTCAGCGCCGCGACCGCAAAGCCCGCCGCGCGCTCGTGCCCGCGCAGCATCAGGCCCCGGAAGGCGACCTCCTCGGCAAAGGGCACCAGCAGCCCCGCCGCCAGCAGCAGCGCCCACAGATCCGCACCCCGGCTCACGAACTGCGGAATGGCGTCGGCACTTCCCGGCGAAAGGGTCACGAACACCAGCGCAAAGGCCCGCGACGCCAGAAACGCCAGCACGAAGGCCGCCAGCGCCAGCCCCCAGGAGGGCGGGGTGCGCCAGCGCGAGTCGCGCAGCAGCGCCGCCATCGGCCGCCGAAAGACCGTGACGGCCAGCACGGCATTGCCCACGAACGAGAGCAGCAGCGCCGTGCCCAGCGGCACGCCCCGCGCGATCAACAGCGCCGAGATCACGTTCTGCGCGATCAAGAGGGTCAGCGCGGCGCGGTTGCCGTCGAGCGCGCGGATGCCCGGCGCCGGGGGCGCGTCCGGGGTGGGAAGGGAAGCGGGCACGTCCGGAGCCGTCATGGGGGGCAGCCTACCGCGCCGCCCCGGGGAAAGCGCACCCCTCCAAAGGCGGAGACGGGCCGACCGGAGGCTCCCCACTGGGCAGACACGCAGCGCTTCCCCGGGGGAGCAGAGACACCACGCCCCGCCTTCCTCCCCGCCCCGTCATCCCGCACGACGGGAAAAGCGGGAAGGCCGAGGAGGCTGGGAAAGACCCTTCAGGCCGTCAGCACCCGGATCGCTTCCTCCAGCGCCTCGTCACCAACCTGGTGGTGCAGCACGAAGCGCACCGAGTCCGGCCCCAGGGCGCTCGCCAGCACGCCCGCTTCGGCCCAGCGGGACACCTGCGCCGCCGCGTCGGGCAGGGTCACGTAAAGGATGTTGGTCTGCACGGCGGCTAGGTTCACGCTGTACCCGGCCTCCAGCAGCGCTTCGGCCAGCCTGCGGGTGCGGCGGTGATCCCCTTGCAGGCGGGCAGGACCGTCTCGCAGGGCGAGCAGGCCAGCGGCAGCGAGGACCCCGGCCTGACGCATCCCGCCGCCCAGCATCTTGCGGTAGC
This sequence comes from Deinococcus budaensis, assembly GCF_014201885.1. Taxonomy (NCBI): domain Bacteria; kingdom Thermotogati; phylum Deinococcota; class Deinococci; order Deinococcales; family Deinococcaceae; genus Deinococcus; species Deinococcus budaensis. Next base: position 321,899 of record NZ_JACHFN010000002.1, read on the forward strand.
GGTGGGCCTGCTTCATCGCGGCCGCGCTGCCCAGCAAGACGCTGCCCACGGGCGCACCCAGGCCTTTGCTCAGGCAGATGCTCACGGTGCCAAAGTGCCGGGTGATCTCGGAAACGGGCACGCCCTGCGCGGCGGCGGCGTTGAAGACCCGCGCCCCGTCGAGGTGCAGCGGCAGGCCCTCCTCGTTGGCCACGTCCCGAATGGCGGCGAGCACGTCCAGCGGGATCACCGTGCCGCCCGCCTTGTTGTGGGTGTCTTCCAGGCTGATCATCCCGGTCGGGGACTGGTGGACACTGCGGCGCACGGCGAGGCGCACCGCCTCCGGGTCGGGCACGCCCAGCGGCGCGGGCACGAAGCGCGGCACCACGCCCGAAAAGGCCGCCATCATCCCCAGTTCCCACTCGTAGATGTGCGACCCCTCGGCGCAGATCACCTCCTCGCCCCGGCGGGTGTGCAGGGCGATGGCGACCTGATTGGTCATGGTGCCCGACGGCATGAACAGCCCCGCCTCGAAGCCGGTCAGGCGCGCAGCCTCGGCCTGGAGGGCATTGACGGTCGGGTCCTCGCCGTACACGTCGTCGCCCACCGGGGCCTGCGCCATCGCTTCCCGCATCTCGGGGGTGGGCGTGGTCACGGTGTCGGAGCGCAGGTCGGCCAGGACGCGCGGCCGGGTAGGGTCGGGCAGGGTGGCAGTCATGGGGAGAATGGTACGCCGCGTGCAGGCGGCGGTGCGCGGCCAAAGGCACGCTGCTCTGCTGTCCCGCGCTCCCCCGCCGCCGCGCCTATCCCGCCGCTGCCGCCGACCGCCGCGCTTCGATCACTTTCTTCGCCAGGTGCTCGGGCAGGTCCTGGTAGCCCAGGGGCTTCACGCTGAAAGCTCCCCGGTCGCCGGTCAGGCTGCGCAGGTCGGCGCTGTAGGTCTGGAGTTCCGACTGCGGCACGACGGCGGTGACGGTGATCACGGTGCCTTCGGGTTCCATCCCCTGCACCCGGGCGCGGCGGGTCTGGAGGTCCCCGATCAGGTCGCCGGTGAACTGGGCGGGGGCACGGACCCTGAGTTGCATCACGGGTTCGAGCAGGGTCGGCCGGGCCCCCTCCACCGCGTTGCGGAAGGCCAATGCTCCGGCGGTGCGGAAAGCGAGGTCGCTGGAATCCACGTCGTGGTAGGACCCGTGGGTTACGGCCACATGCACGTCCTGCATGGGGTAGCCCGCCAGCGGCCCCTTGCCCATCGCGTCGGCCACGCCCTTTTCGATGCTGGGCAGGTACTTGCCGGGAATCGCGCCGCCCACCACCTCCGAGCGGAAGGCCGTGCCCGTGCCGGGGTCGAGGCGCAGGTGGCAGTCACCGTATTGTCCGTGCCCGCCCGACTGCTTCTTGTGCTTGCCCTGCGCCTGCGAGGACGCGCGGATGGTCTCGCGGTAGGGAATCTGCGGGGTGCGGGTCTCCACGTTCACGCCCAGCCCCGCGAGCTTTTCCACCGCGATGGCCGTGTGCATGTCGCCCATGCCCGCCAGCAGCAGCTCGCCCGTCTGCGGCTCGCGGGCAAAGCGCAGGGTGGGGTCTTCCTCCAGCAGGCGGGCCATGGCGGTGCCCAGGCGGTCCTCGTCCTGGCGAGTTTTCGGAAAGAGGGCCACCGTGTGCGCGGGGTCTGGCAGCACCAGCGGGTCATACTCGATGGGGTTCGCCGGGTCGGCCAGGGTGTCTCCGGTGTGCAGGTCGGGCAGCTTGGTCAGCACGCCGATCATCCCGGCGCGCAGCTCGGGCACCTCGGTCAGCTCCTTGCCGCTCACGACGTAGAGGTGGGCAGGCTTCACGTCCACCCCGCGCGTGGTGTTGCGCAGGGTATCGCCGGGGCGGACGGTGCCGCTCCAGACGCGGATGTACGCCAGCTTGCCCACGAAGGGGTCCACGCTGACCCGCCACACCCGCGCGCTGGCGGGGGCGTCCGGCACCGGCTCGCGCGTCTGGCCGTCCAGGCCGGTCAGCACGCCGCGCTCCTGGGCACTGCGCAGCCCGTCCACCATCAGGTTCAGCAGCTCGGGCACGCCCACGCCCGTCTCCCCGCTGACCGGCACGACCGGGTAGAGGGTCCCGGCGTGGACTGCCCGCAAGAAGGCGGCGCGCAGTTCCTCGGTGCCGATCTCCTCGCCTTCCAGGTAACGGTTCATCAGGGCGTCGTCGGTCTCCACGATGGCGTCGGTCAGCGCGCCCCTGGCCTCGCGCAGCGCGGGGCGCAGGTCGCCGGGCACCTCGTCCGGCGACGCGCCCAGTACGTCCACCACGCCCTGGAAGTCCGGTCCCTCGCCCAGCGGCAAGAAGGCCGCCGCCACCGGCCCCTTCAGGCTGACGCGCAGGTCGGCCAGTACCGCGTGGAAGTGGGCGCGGTCGCGGTCCATCTTGGACATCACGACCACCCGGGGCATGGCGAAGCGGTCGGCTGTTGCCCAGACCCGCTCGGTGCCGACCTCCACACCGCTCACGGCGCTCACCACGATCAAGGCCGAGTCCGCCGCGCGGATGCCGCCGCGAATCTCGCGCACGAAGTCCGCGTAGCCCGGCGTGTCCAGCAGGGTCAGGTCGGTGTCCCGGTGCGTGAGCCGCAGCACCCCGGTCGAGATCGAAAACCCGTGCGCCTTTTCGGCGTCGGTGTGGTCACTCTGGGTGGTGCCGTCCTCCACCCGCCCGGCCCGCGTCAGCGCCCCGGCGGCGACCAGCAGGGCTTCCGAGAGGGTGGTCTTGCCGGCCCCGCTGTGCCCGGCCACACTCACGATCCGAACGGCTCTCTCCACGGCTTTTCCGGTCACCGTCTACCACCAGACCTTTGTCGCACACGTCCGGACCCCTTCTCTGGGCGCGTCACCGGACACCAGCAGGGCGGACGAACAGCCACCGCGCAGACCCTGGACCCTTGAGACCCTGAAACGCTGCGGCGAGCATACACCCGCGCCGCACGAACATGACCGCCAGCTCAAGGTCTGGCCAGCGTGGGCTTTAGGTCCGGCTCAGCCAAATGTAGCGCGCGGAACCGAGACTGCAACGGTACGGGCGGAAGCGCCCTGCACACCTTTTCTTCTCTCACGGAGGCTCCACATGACCCAGATGAACCTGATGCGCCTGTCTGACCTGAACCGCGACAACCAGCTGGATATGTCCGGCGAGGGCGTCTACAACCCCAGCGGCAACACCGCCTACGGCGCCGGCGGCGACAAGATCGGCACCGTCCGCGACGCGCTGGTGGATCCCTCCACCGGCCGCATCCGCATGCTGATTCTGGACGTGGGCGGCTGGTTCTCCTCCAAGGAGGTCGTCGTGCCGGTGGGCGAGGCCCGCTTTGACGACAGCGGCGTGTACTTCGACAACCTGACCAAAGATCAGGTCAAGAACATGAGCGAGTACCGCTACGACCAGACCTACTCCAACGAGGCCATGATGGCCGACGAGCGCGTCCTGCGCGGCGCCAACACCACCGAGACCGAGAGCACCTACCGCGAGCGCGCCTACCGCACCCCTGACCGCCTCCAGCTGCTCGAAGAGCGCCTGATGGTCAACAAGGAGCGCTTCAGCGCCGGGGCCGTCGAGATCGGCAAGCATGTCGAGACCCGCCAGGAGACGGTGAACGTGCCGCTTCAGCGCGAGGAAGTCATCATCGAGCGCCACGCCGTGACCGACGCCCGCCCGGTGGAGGGCGCCGTGCTGGGCGCCGCCAGCGAGACCATGCGGGTCGATCTGGAGGCCGAGCGCGCCAACGTGAGCAAGCAGGCTTACGTGACCGAGGAAGTCGAGATTGGCAAGCGCACCGTCACCGAGACCCAGACGGTCACCGAGACGGTGGGCCGCGAGGTGCTGGACGTGAACAAGACCGGCGAGGTGCAGCTCACCGACGGTCAGACCATGACCGACACCGACCGCAACCGCAACAACCGCTGAGTTCTCGGCGCAAACGCCTCAGGCATGGGCGGGGGCAACCCCGCCTTTTTGTGATCTCTGGACGGGGACGCCCCCGCGCAGAGCTGATTCCAGCACCACAGGAGCGACCATGGACGAGCGCAACACGGACAGGCCTCAGGCCCTGGACACCACCCCGACCTCCGAGCCGCAGACCCCCAGCACCCGGATCTCCGGCCGGGAGGGAGACGACCTCCCCACCTCCGAGACCCGTGAGATCGTCGAGCGGCTGCGGCTGCACGAGGAGCGCGCCACCGTCGAGGTGATTTCCGAACAGCTGGGCGCCGTCACGGTGCGCCGGGTGGTGCGCGAGCGCGAGGAGGTCGTGCCTATCACCCTGCACAGTGAATATCTGGAAATCACCGTCCAGGAAGGCACCGGGGGCCGCGTGACCCTGAGGGGCGAGCCGCTGGAGGTCGGGCGCACCTACGAGGTCCCGCTGTACGAGGAGCGGGCAGTGATCGACAAGCAGATCTACCCCCTCAGCGACGTGACCATCGCCAAGCAGGCGCGCAGCTACGTCCAGACTGAGCGCCTGACCCTGCGCCGCGAGGAACTCGACGTGGAAGACCCGCTGGGCCTGGTGCGCGACCGCCTGCGGACGGACTCCAGCAACGACCCGCAGCGCTGAAGCCGCCCGCAAAAAGAAGCTGGGAAGCCGGAAGGTGAGTGAAGTTCGCCCTCCGGCTTTCGCAGTCCCCGTATGCTGGCCGCCGCATGACGAACGGCCCCAGCTTCCTGGCAGGTGACCTGATCCTGACCCCCGACGGCTCACGCACCGCCCTGAGCCTGCGCTACGGCGAGGCCTACGGCTCGCGGCACGGGGCGGCGGCGCAGGCCCGGCACGTCTTCGTGGAGGGCAGCGGCACCCACACCCACCCGGCTCCGCGCGTGCTGGAGGTGGGCTTTGGCCTGGGAGCGAACTTCCGGGCCACGCTGGAGCAGTGCGCCCGCCGGGGGGCGGCGCTGACGTACCTCGCCTACGAGTTCGATCCGGCGCCCACCGGGCTGCTGCGCGCGGTGGCCGAGGGAAGTGCGGGCGCCGACCACCCCGCCTGGGCCGCCGCGCTGGCGGGGTGGGGCCGGGCTTCGCCGCTGACGGTGCGGCTTCCCGGCGTGGCCCTGAGCGTGGTGTTCGGGGACGTGCGGGAGGCGGGGCTGCCGTCCGGGTGGGCGACCGCCGTGTATCTCGACGGCTTTTCGCCTGCCCGCAACCCGGAAGTCTGGACGCCAGACCTCGTCGGGCGGCTGGCCGGATCGCTCGCGCCGGGCGGAGTCCTGACCACCTACAGCGCCGCCGGACACGTCCGCCGCACGCTGGCCGGGGCGGGGCTGACGGTGGAGCGGCGCCCCGGTCCCCCCGGCAAACGCGAGTGCCTGCGGGCGGTGCGGCCCGCGTGACCCCCGGTTCCCATCTGCTGGTGGTCGGCGGCGGGGTCGCGGGCGCCTCGGTCGCGTACTTCGCGGCGCGGGCCGGAGCGCGGGTCACGGTGATCGATGCCGGAAGGCACGCCGCCAGCCACGTCCCCTCGGCGCTGGTCAACCCGGTGCGGGGGCAGTCCGGGCAGGTGGACCCCCGCGCCCGGGAGGGCCTGCGGCTGACCTGGGCGCTGGTGGACGCGCTGGCAGAAGCCGGGGTGGGCGTGCCGCACGGACGGACCGGGGTCGTGAGGCCGGTCCCCGACGACCGGACGCAGCAGAAGTTCGCCCGCAACCTTCCCCCGGGTTTGCCGCACCGCTGGCTGCCCGCCGGGGACCGGCCCGCCGCGCTCGCTCCCGGCTGGACGCACGCGCTGCTGCTCCCGGAGGGCGGCTGGCTGGACGGCGCGGCCTTCACAGCGGGGCTGCTGGCAGTCTCGGGGGCCGGGGTCGTGCGGGAGCGAGCGAGAACCTGGGACGCCCACACGGTCACGCTGGAGAACGGCGAGAGGCTGGGCGGGGACGCCGTGGTGTGGTGCGGCGGTGCGGTCGGCGCGGGCTGGGCGGGAGAGGCGGGCGTGCAGCGGGCCGGGACCCTGCTCACGCTGGACCGCTCCCCCAGCCTCCAGCCGCTGAGCTTCGGCGCCTACCTGGCCCCGGCGGCGGCCGGGGGCGTGCTGGGCGCGACCTTCGAGGCGCCCACGTCCGGCTGGCCCGGGCAAGGCGAGCAGACGCCCACGCTGCCGCTGCCGTCGCTGGGCTGGCTGCTGGGCAAGGGCGAGGCGCTGACCGACCTGAGCGGCGTGCGGGTCACGGGGCGCTGGAGCGGTCGGCGCCTCTCCGGGCTGGTGGCGGGGCGCCAACCGGACGGCAGTTGGCGGCTCTCGGGGCTGGGCAGCAAGGGCTTCTTGCTGGGGCCGCTGCTGGCGCGTCACGTCGCGGGTGACGTGCTGGCAGCGCGGGGAATGTGACGGACCTCCCAGCGAACGTCTACACTGGGTGGGTTATGGCGAAGTACCGCATCTGTTTGATCGAGGGAGACGGCATCGGCCACGAGGTCATCCCCGCCGCCCGCCGCGTGCTGGAAGCCGCTGGCCTGGACGCCGAATACGTGACCGCCGAGGCCGGGTACGAGTATTTCCTCGACCACGGCACCTCCGTGCCCCCCCAGACCTACGGGGCCGTCGAGAGCACCGACGCGACCCTCTTCGGCGCCGCGACCAGCCCCAGCGGCGAGAAGCCCGACGGCTTTTTCGGCGCGATCCGTCACCTCCGCAAGAAGTACAACCTGTACGCCAACGTGCGCCCCACCCGCACCCGACCGGTCCCCGGCGCCTACGAGAACGTGGACCTAGTGATCGTGCGCGAGAACACCCAGGGCCTCTACGTCGAGCAGGAGCGCCGCTACGGCGACACCGCGATTGCCGACACGGTGATCACCAAAGACGCCAGCGAGCGCATCGGCCGCTTTGCGGTGGACCTCGCCCTCAAGCGGCGGGGGAAACTCACGGTGGTCCACAAGGCCAACGTGCTGCCCGTGACCCAGGGCCTGTTTATGGACACCGTGCTGGCGCAGACCCAGGGCCAAGAGGGCCTGAACACGGGCACCATGATCGTGGACAACGCGGCGATGCAGCTGGTCCGCAACCCGGGGCAGTTCGACGTGATGGTGATGACGAACATGTTCGGCGACATCCTCTCCGACCTCGCCGCCGGGCTGGTGGGTGGGCTGGGGATCGCCGCCAGCGGCAACATCGGGGACAAGTTCGGCATCTTCGAGAGCGTCCACGGCTCGGCGCCCGACATCGCCGGACAGGGGATCTCCAACCCCACCGCGACCATCCTGGCCGCCGTGCTGATGCTCGACCACCTGGGCGCCCACGACACCGCCCGCCGCATCGACGACGCGGTGAACACGGTGCTGGCCGAAGGCCCGCGCACCCGCGACCTGGGCGGCACCGCCGGCACAAAGGAATTTACCGACGCCGTGATCGCCCGCTTGAAGTAAGCGCGCGCAGAGAAGAGGGACCGGGGGGCACGTCACCCGCCCCGGTCCCTCTTCTCTGCGGCCTTCACCCCACCCGGCCTTTCCGCCCGCCGGGGGCCGCGCGCCGCCTGCCGGGACCTCCATGCTAGGCTCCGCGCTTGAGATGCCGCTTCTTCTACTGGTCCGGATCACCTTTGGGAATCATGCCTGCTGGGGTTCCGCATGATGGTCCTGTGCGCGCTGCTGTCGTGGTTTCTGGTGGGCCTCTTTATCCGGGCGAGCAAGGCGCGGGGGTGGGGGCAACCGATCCGGCAAGACGGCCCGCAGACCCACCTGAAAAAGGAGGGCACCCCCACGGCGGGCGGCGTGGCCTTTGTGCTGGCGCTGGCGCTGGTGTTTTTTCCGCTGTACCTGACGGGCCGCGCCGGGGGCGAGCGCGAGTTGCTGATCATGCTCGCGGCGCTGGCGATGGGCGTGATCGGCGGGCTGGACGACCTGTTCAAGATTCGCTCGCGGATGCTGGGCCGGGGCAAAAAGGAGTTGCTGGCCCGCGAGAAGTTCCCGCTGCAATTCCTGGTCGGGCTGGCCTTCGCGTACTTCGCCGCGCCGCTGGCGAGCCACGAGCTGCTGCCGGGCCTGGGCCGGGTGCCCGACACCATCCTGCTCACGCTGGTGATGGTGGGGGCGGTGAACGCCTTTAACTTCACCGACGGGCTGGACGGCCTGCTGGCGGGCGTGGCGATCATCGTGCTGCTGCCGCTGCTGGCGGTTTCGCCCGTCTCGGCGTTGCTGGTGGCCGCGCTGCTGGGCTTCTTGTGGTTCAACGCGCACCCGGCGCGGGTCTTCATGGGCGACATGGGCAGCCACGCCATCGGGGCGGTCGCGGCGGGCGCCTACGTGCTGTACGCCGACGTGTGGCTGCTGCCGCTCGCCGCGATTATCCCGGTAGCCGCCGTGCTGAGCGTGGTCTTGCAGGTCGTGTCTTTCCGCACCCGTGGCAAGCGCATCTTCCGCATGAGTCCCATTCAGCACCACTTCGAGCTGAGCGGCTGGCCCGAGACCCATGTCACCACCCGCTTCTGGGTGATCACGGCGGTGGCGACGGCGGCGGTGTGGTGGCTGCTGGGGGGCAGGCCCTAGGGCCGTGGCGGGCAGGCGGGGAGGGGAGCCACGGGCGAGAGCTTCGGCTCCCGCTTTCTTTTGGCTCCCGCTCCGAACCCCCTCCCCGCCCGCCCCTCTACACTCTCTCCCGTGAAGCTCCCCGACCTCCCCGCCCTGCTGGCCCGCCGCGCGCACCTGCCCGGCGAGGGCACGACCGTGTACCGCGCCGCGCACACCACCGAGACGGGCGGCGTGTTCGCGCTCGACCTGGCCGGGGACGCGGCGGTGCTCAGCCTCTACGCCGACCTGTCACGGGAGGAGGAGACGCGGCTGGCGGCAGCGTGTGGGGCGCTGCCGGGGGTGGCGGGCGTGTACCTCAAGCGGCGACCCCCAGAGGCGCGGCATCTGGCGAACGTGGCGCGGGAGCAGCTCTCGCCGCCGGACCCCGTCTGGGGCGAGGCGCGGCCCGAGGTCGTGGCGCTGGAGGGCGGCGTGCCCTTCCTGCTGCGGCCCGGCGCCGACCTCAGCACCGGCCTGTTCAGCGACGCGCGGCCCCTGCGCGCCTGGGTCCGGGAGCACACGCCGCCGGGCGGGCGGGTGCTGAACACCTTCGCGTACACCTGCGGCTTCGGCCTGAACGCCGCGCTGGCGGGCGCGGGCACCGTGAAGAACGTGGACCTCTCACGCAAGGTGCTGGCCTGGGGGCAGCAGAACTACGCGCTGAGCGGGCTGGCAGCGCCGGACGACGATTTTCTGTACGGCGACGTGTTCGAGTGGCTGGCGCGGCTGGCGCGGCGGGGTGACCGCTTCGAGCTGGTGGTCCTCGATCCGCCCAGCTTCGCGCGGGGACGGGGGGGCGTGTGGCGCGCGGAGCAGGATTACGCCCGGCTGTCGGCCCTGGCGGCGGGCGTGACGGTCCCCGGCGGCCAGCTGCTCGCGGTGACCAACCACGCGGGGCTGACGGGCGCGGCCCTGGAACGGATGGTCGCGGCCGGGCTGGTGAAGGCCGGGCGGCGGGGGCGCCCCACGGCGCGGCTGGGCGCGGGCGCGGATTATCCCGGCGCCACGCACCTCAAAGCGCAGGTCTGGACGCTGGACTGACGGCTCCCCCCGAATCCGGTCGCCCCTGCGAGTGAGGGGGTCAGACGGACCCAAACTCCGCAGCGCCGTCCGGCGTGCCGGGCCAGGCCCGTCCCGGGATGCTCAGGCCCCCGGCTGGCCTGCCCAGCCCGGCTGGGGCAGGTCGCGCCAGACCGGGGCGTGGAGGGTCAATTCGCCCCCGCTGAAGCTCCCGACCAGGCGGCCCAGCGGCCACCCGTCGCCCTCGGCCTCGTGAATCACGACGACGCAGGCGTGGCCGGAGTCGATGCGCCGCAGGTCACCCGCGCTCACGAAGCCGCTGAGGGAGACGCCGCCGGTGGTCAGGCTGATGAATTCCGAGGGAGCAGGCACACCTGAAGGTAAAGGTTCCCCTCTTACGGAAGTCTAACGGGACGTGCCGGGCGGCCGGGGGATCTCCGGCGACCCTCCTTTTCCCGGCGGGAGGCTTGTGGCGGGCCTCACTTCGTTTTCTAAAGCGGGGAGTATGCTGGGGGCATGACCCACTCCACGCCGTCCCAGCCCACGCCGCCCCAGCAGGCCGAGCCGCAGCAGGTGCTGGTGGCCCTGACCACCCCCGAGGACGTGGACAGCTTTCTGACAGCCTATCCGCTGGCCGCCGTGTTCAAGGCGGGAACCTGCCACAAGACCATGCAGGGCTTCGGGGTGCTGGAGACCTTCTTGCAACGCCACGACCTGCCGGTGGGCTTTATCCGGGTGGTGGACTGGCGCCCGGCGAGCAACCACGTGGCCGAGCGCACCGGCATCCAGCACCACAGCCCGCAGCTGATCCTCTTTCGTGACGGGCAGCCGCAGTTCGAGGTCAACAACTGGGACATCACGCCTGAGGCGCTCGCGCCGGTCTTCGAGGCCCAGGTGCCCCGGCGCAGCGCCGAGGGGACGGTGGCGACCGACGACAACGTCGAGCCGTACCGCCAGCTGATGCGCGCGTACCTGGACGGTCAGCTGAGCGAGTGGGCCTTTCAAGACCAGTACGTGACTCTGTTCCGCGACGACGCGTCCCTGCGCAGCCAGCGCGAGTTCGAGGCGCTCTCGCGCCTGTTCGGGGACCCCGACGCCTACCACGGCGGCCTGCACCAGCTTGGGGCGCCCCAGGAGCGCGGCGACCTCAGGGCGCGGGTCCAGGCGCTGCTGGCTGATCTCGGCTGAGCCGCTGCCCCCCGGAAGTCTGCCGCCCGGCTGCCCGCCTGGGCGGCTTTTTCGTGGACCCCCGGCGCGGCGGGAGCGTGCCCTCCCGGCTCCATGAAGAAGCCCTGAACTGTAAGTGTGGCGTAAGACCCCCTGCGCTGAGATGAGGCATCGCCCCGGCGGACGTCCCTGGACAGCTGTTCCGCCTTTTCCGGCCCGCCTTCTCTCCCAGGACTCTTGACGACACTGCCATGCCCCAACCCCGCCTTGATGTGCCCCGCGACCGCGCCGTCTACACGCAGCTTCTCACCGACCACTATCCCTGGACCGAGGTGACGCTGGACCTCGCCGCCCGGCAGGCGCAGGGCCTCAGCGGCGTGTTCGACGCGCAGCAGGGCGGCGCCTGGGCACGGTTCGTATGGGTGGGCGGGCACCTGCGCGGCGGCTTCACGGCGGCGGGCGAGGTGGGCTGGCCCGCCGCGCTCTCGGCGCTGCCGCGCGCCGAGATCAGCCTCACGCCCCTGGACCCGGCCGCCGCAGAACTGCTGTGGACCTCGCGCACGCTGGAGCCGCAACCGCTGGAAGGCGTCTGGCCGGACCCCGCCCCCCGGCTGGAACGCCAGGGCTTCTCGGGCGTGCTGCTGGGCGCAGGGGCGTGCAGTTTCTGGACTGGGGGCCAGGTCACGGAGGGGAAGGTGCCGGAGCCGGGCAGCCGCTGCACGGTGCTGTCGGCCCAGCCCCTGCTGTCGGATCAGGCGCTGGGGGCGGTGGAGGCGGCGGCGGTGCTGGCCTTCTGGGCCGACCTGATCGCGACCACCCACCGCCACGCCCCCCTTGACGAGGCCTGGCGGCAGGTCAGCGTGCGGCTGGCCGGACAGCATCCCTGCCTCGATCCCTTTGCCCAGGAGGTCACCGTGCAGGAAGGACGCCTGACGCTGGACCCCGATCTGCCCCCCGACGAGGCGCAGCCTGCCCTGCTGGACGCCTTTGGGGCCACGCTGGCCCGGCTGGGGCTGCGGCTGGCCGACCTGCCGGTGAGCGCCCTGCGAACGCGGCGCGAATGGCTCGCCGCCGGGCTGGAGAGGCCGGAAGTGGGGGCCGTGTGACCGCCCCCACCGCTGCCCCGGCTTGGCCCGCCGACCTGACGGGTGAGACCCTGCTTCCCTTTGCGCTGTGGCGGGTGCTGCACCACGTGGACGGCGTGCGGAGCGTGGGTGAAGTCGCGCAGCTGGCGCGTGTCCAGCCCCAGGACGTGCCCGGTGCGGTCGCGCAGGCGGCCGCCTGGGCCAGCCGCGCTGCCCAGCGCACCCAGCCGGTGACCGAGGCCTCGGTGCAGGCCGTGACCGCCTGCGTGATCGCCGTCGTCGGGCCGATGGGCGAATTCATGGTGGACGACGTGCTGGACGAACTGGGGGACGGCGCTCCCCTCAGCGCGCTGCTCTCGGGCGTGGCCGCGCAACTCGGTGAGGCGCAGGTGCAGGCGTTCGTGCGCCAGTTGCGCACGCGGGGGCTGGCATGACCTGCCTGCGGCCCCCCGGCGGGCACTGCGCCGGGACCTGCACCGGGCACCCCCTCCTCTTTTCCCTCCTCTCTCTCCGGCACTCCACGCCGCGCTGGCCGGGCGCCGGGTCTCCGCACAAAACCGGCGCCGCTGCCAGAAAGGGCCACCCATGAAGTACACGGTCGTGATCCGCCAACCCGTTCCCGACGAACTGCGTCCGCGCCTGGAAGAGCAGCTGGTCGAGCGCTTCGGCCTGTCGCCCGAGCAGGCGCAGCGCCTCGCCTCACGCCGCGCGGGCCGCCTGATGAAACCCACCGGCCGCGCCCGCGCCGATCTGCTGCTGCGCGTCTTCGAGAGCGTGGGCGCCCAGGCCGCGCTGGAGGAGGTGCGCGACGAGACCAGCCTGATGACCACCCCCTTCGAGGGCACGCCGCCGCCCGCGCCCTTCCAGGTGGCCCCCAGCGCCGCCGCGCCCGACCTCACGGACGACGCGCTGCTGGCCCCCGACCCCCGGCCTTCCCCCGGGGAGGGCGCCGACTTCGCTGCCCCCTTTGCCGCGCAGGCCGCCGATCCCTTCGGCCCCCCGGCCCTGGGTGGCGACCCCTTCGCGGCTCCGGTCGCGGTGGGCGCGGTGGCGGCCGCGCCGGTCCCGGTCGCCGTGGGAATGGGCAGCAGCGTCCTGGGGACCGCTCCGGGCACGGTCACGTCAGCGGCGCCCGCCGCGCGCCCGGCAGCGGGCGCCGCGTCCGGCAGCCCGGCCAGCGACGACATCTGGTCGGACTTTACCGGCGCCCTGACGGTGGGCGAGGCCGCCGCGCCGCCGGTGGCCGCCCCGGGCGGGGACGCCGAGGCGTTCCTGGCGGTGGCCGACACCGAACGGGGGACGGCGGGAGGACGGCGCCGCAGCCTTGCCCGCCAGATGCTGCTGGCGTCGGTGGCGCCGCTGGGCGTCGCGACCACGCTGGCGCTCGTCACCCTGTCGGTGCTGCTGCCCAGCGCGCAGCAGCAGGTGATTCAGCAAAATGCCCAGGCGCTCGCGGTGGCGGTGGGCACCAGCCTGGACACCCGCGACCAGGAGACGGTGAACGCGCAGCTCAACGCGCTGCTGACCCGCTCGGACGTGGGCTTCGTGCGAGTGGAGTTGCCCGACGGCACGACCTACTTCCGCAGCCAGCGGCCGCAGCTCGACGGCACCCTGCAAGGGCGGGTCGCGACCTTCGTGGGCGAGAACCCCGACTCGGGCACCTTTGTCAGCAGCGGCAGTCCTGCCGACGCCTACCGCGAGCAGCTGGAGCAGCTGGAGGCGGTGGGGGCAGGCCAGTCGGCCCAGGCCCGCGAACTGCGGACCCAGATCGAGAACCCCGAAAACCAGACCAGCGCCCGCGCGAGCTACATCGTGAGCCGCCTGGCGGTGGTCGAGACCGAAGACGGCCAGCGCACCACCGCCGCCGCCAGCGAGAACGGCTCGGACCTGCTCTACCGCATCGCGGTGGGGGTGGACAGCACCGGGGCCTCCACCCGGCTGAGAAACACCCTGCTGCTGGTGCTGGGCATCTCGCTGCTGGCGGCGGCGGCCGCAGCGGCCCTGACCCTGCGGACCACCCGCCGCATCGTGCAGCCGATCGAGAACCTCGTCAAGGCCGCCGAGGCGATCAGCATGGGCGACCTCTCGCGCCCCGTGCAGGTGGGCCGCAACGACGAGATCGGGGACCTCGCCCAGGCCCTCGAACGGATGCGCCTGAGCCTGGAGTCCGCGATGGAACGCCTGCGCCGCCGCAAGCGCGGGTAAACCGTCAGACCTTGCCACAGGCGGGGCAGGAACGCTGAGTTCCTGCCCCGCCCGCTTTGCTTCTGGTCCAGCGTGATGCGGCGCTAAACCCCTTCCAGCCGGAACGCCTGCTGCAAGCCCGCCTCTGCCGTCTGGCGCGCCACCGCGGGCACGTACCCGAGAGCCAGCACCGCCCGGTAGGTGCGCTGGGCCAGCTCGCGGTCGCCCTGCGCGTCGCGGACCTGTCCCAGCCGTGCCAGCACCAGCCCCGGCAGGCTGCGCGGCAGGTCGTCCGTGAGGCCGTGTGCAGCGCGCTCTAGCAGGGTGCGCGCCCGGTTCAGGTCCCCGGCGGCGAGGTAAATCCCCGCCGCCGCCGCGTCCAGTTCGGGCCGGGGCGTGACCGCGTCTCCGGTCTCGCGGCCCAGCGCCTCCAGCAAGGTGCCCAGGTCGTCGTCCTCGCGCAGTTGCCAGGCCCGGTCGGCCAGGGCGCGCAGGCGCGAGGTCTCACCCGGCACAAAGGCCGTCAGGTCCGGCAGCCGGGCGCCGGGCAACCGGGTCAGCAACTCGGGCAGGTCGTCGAGTGGCGCGAGCGCGGCGCCGGTCTGCCCGGCCAGCGCGCTCGCCAGCGCCGCCAGCCGCCGCGCGCGCCAGCGGGTGCCGGGTCCCTCGCCCAGCGCTTCCCGGACCGCCACGTGGTAGGCGTGGGCCGCCTGCTGCACCTCGCCTGCCAGCGCCCGCTGCGGCGTCAGGGGGGCCGTCAGCAGGGCCGCGAAAGCCTGCTCGGCCCGCCCCGCCGCGCGCAGGCGGTCGCGGCCCTGCGGATACTGCTGCAAGAAGGCCTGCAACTGGGCGTGTTCGGCCTCGGCCGCCGCCTCGGCGCCGGGGGACAGCTCGGGCAGGGCCAGCTCGCGCACCGCTATCCGCGCGGCAGGCAGCGCGTCACGCAGGGGGTGGTCGGGGTCGGCGCCGCTGGCCCACAGCACCTCGCGCTCACCCCGCCCGCGCAGCACCTCCACCAGCGTCCCCGCGTTGAACTGCGGGTGCAGGCGCCACAGGTCGCCCAGGTCCGGCAGCAGGGTCAGCGTCACGGGGAGACCGCCGCGCCGCGCGCCTCCAGTGCGCTCAGGAACGCGGCGGGATCGGCGGGCGTCAGAAAGTGCGCTGCGCCTCCCACCTCGACCACGACGCCCCCTTCACCCCGGGTCGCCGCCGCACGCACCTGCGAACGTGGATCAGGCCCGAAGGTGAAACGCCCCGTCAGGTAGCCCGGCAGCCCCGTGCCGAAGGTCCGCACGCCCAGCCGGCCCGCGCTGCGCCGCGCCCGCATCCCGGCGTAGGGCAGCGTGGTGCGGCCCAGCACCCGCCGGATCACCAACGCGTCTGGCGTCAGGGTGTAGGCCAGGCGGCGGGGGGCCAGCCCGAACAGGGCCGCGAGCAGAGCACCCAGGGCCAGCAGGTCCCAGTGAATGCCCGGCCAGTCGGGGTCGGGCACGAAGGCCAAGCCCATCAGCAGCAACGGGACGCCCAGCATGACCAGCCGCAGGGCGGGTGAGGCGTCCGGCGGGGCGAGGGGGACAGCTTGAGGCATGGGGCAGTCTAGCGAGGAGGGGTGCGGGAAAAGGCGGCTTGGGCTGTCCGCGTTCCCTTTGCCCCCACCCCTCACCCCCCCGGGGGCAGGGGGAGTCAAGGCGCTTCGCCATCAAAGAAACGCTTCCCACTGAGACGGCGGCCTTCCTCCTCCGCTGCCCAGGCACCCGCCCCCATCGGCGGACCTCTCCCCTTTATCCGGGTCGCGGCCCCGCCTCTGGTCGCGCTCCCCTACCCAGCCCAGGCACGTGCCTGGCCCGCTGTTCAAATCGGTCAGACGCTGCTCGTACCGCCCGGAACGCCTCTTGCCGAGCGCAGAGGGCAGGCGAGCCTGCCCTCCGGGGCGGGGCCAGCCGACTTCTCAAGCCCACCCTCCCTCACCGCACCCGCACCCCCTTGCTCGCAGGTTGAGTGCGCAACCACGCCACGAAGCGCCGCACGTCCTCATGCCCCAGCAGCGCGTCCACGCTGGCGTACTCTCCCGCCAGCTCGGCGTTCGTGAAGGTCCGGTGCAAGAACTTGTGGCAGGGCGGGCACAGCCACGCGGTGGGCAGCGCCTGCACCTTGAGGCCCCGGCGCCGTCCCTGGGACCGGGGCACCAGATGGTGCTCGGTGAGCAGCGGGGTCGCCCGCCCGCACAGCGCACAGCGGGCGGGTTCGGGGGGCGGCGGAGGCCAGGTGGGGTCAGGGCGGCGGCGGGCCATCTCGGCCCCGATGATCGCGCCCGCGTGGCCGCGCGACCGGGTGGAGCGTTACGCGGCGGCCTACAGCTTGGTCATCTTGGGATATTTCTGGATCGCCTCGTCCTCGCTGAGAAATTCGCCCTCGGCGTCCGGACTCCAGACGACCTCGCTGCGAATCAGGTCGCCGGGCGCCACGCTGCTGATGGCGCTCAGGGCCGCGCGGGCCTCCTGGGCCGTGGTCACGCCCGCCGGGGGCAGGTTTCCCAGGGCGTGGGCCGCGACCGCGATGGTCACCGCCAGGTAAAGGTCGGTGCCGTCTTTCTGGAAGGTGTAGTCGCTGCGCTGCTCGAAGCCGCTGTTCACGTCGCGGTTCTGGTAGTTGCTGGTGGTCTGTTCGGTAAAGGCGGCGCGGGCCTCGGTCGCCCAGGCCCCCACCTGGCTGTCGGCGCTGCTGGCCCCGCCCTGCGCGCGCTCGACATTGCCGTAGACCCAGCGCTCGGGGTGACGCAGCAGCACCAGCGCGGCCTCCTGAAGCATCCGGGCCAGGCCCTCGTTGCTGTCGGGGTCGCCGCTGCGGGCCACCCGCTGGAGGGCGCGCTTGACCTCGTCGCCCTCGGCCAGCAGCAGCTGCACGCTGACCGCCTGCGCGGTGCCGCTCACGGCGCCCAGCCCGCCCAACCCGCGTGCCCCGCCGCCCCCGCCCAGGCTGCGGCGCATGAAGCCCACCACGCTGAAGACCAGCAACCCGAACACCAGCAGCCCGATCAACCCGAAGCCGCCTCCCCCGTAGTAGCCGCTGCCGCCCCCCACGATGATCGGCCCGGCGTAGCCGCCCCCGTACCCCCCGCTGTAGCCGCCGCCATACCCGCCCCCGAACCCCCCGCCAAACCCGCCGCCGCCGCCCCCGCCGAAGCCGCCCCCCGAGCTGCCGCCGGTGCTGCCCCCGAAGCCGCCGCCCGACTGCGCGGCCGCGTCCCCGAGCAGGGTGAACGCGGCCAGGGCCAGGGCCAGCAGGGCGAGCAGGGTCAGGGCGCCCCGGAGGAAGCGCGGCGCGGCGGGGCGCGGTGACACGGCCCTGGGCAGGAGGGGGCGCGGCGAGAAGGTCGGCATGGTGCCCACAGTGTAGAGGGTGCCTCCGGAAGGCGGCAGGCGCCCGCCGCGCCGCGTGAAGGCTTCACGAAGACCCCGTCCGCCGCGCTGGCCCGCCCGGCGCGCCCCCAGGTGGCCGCGCCGGGCGGGGCTACACTGCCCGGCATGAACGGCACCATCGAAGTGACGGCGCGGCAGTGGGAGGCTTTTCTGGCAGGCCTCTACGAACGCGGCGAGCGTCTGGAGCGGCGCGTAGCCGGGGAAAACTACCCCCCCGAGGAGACGGTGGACGCCTACGTCCTGAGCGGGCACGCCGAGGCCCTGCGCAGCGCCGAGGTGGACGGCGACGTGTGGGGCACCCTGGCCGACCTGGAGGAGGAAGCCGGGGACGAGGAGGAAGCCTGGGCCAGGATCGTCGCCTTTTACCTGGAGCGGGGCTGCGTGCGGGTGCGGGTCGTGGACGCGCCCGAGCCGGAGGAATGGGTGCTGGAAGAAGCCCTCGCCCGGCGGCTGGGCCTGACGGCGGGCATCTGACACAGGAGGCCAGACGCTGTAAACCCGGCCTGAACGGCGGCTCATCCGGGTTCACCGGGTGGGGGCCTAGGCTGGGCTGTATGTCTAACCGTCATGACAGCCACTTTCCGGTCAAACGTCTGCTGCTGCTGGGGCTGCTGGTCGGCGCGGGCGCGTACTACTTCAGCCGCGAGCAAAACCGCAAGGCGCTCGACCAGAAGCTCGCGGACCTGGGCCTCAAGGACGCCGCCGAGAACGTGGGCGAGAGCGTGACCCAGGGCTGGGAGAAGACCAAGGACGCCGCCACCAGCGCCGGACACGTCCTGGCCGACAAGGCGGGCGAGGTCAAGGAGGCCGTGCAGCAGGGCGGCGCGCAGGCCGGGATGGACAGGGCCAGGGAGGTGGCCGGCGAGGCGGGCGCCGCCCTCAAGGGGGCCGCTGCCGAGGCGGGAGACGCCGCCCGCGACGTGGCCGAAAAGGCCAAGGACCAGGGTCAGGCGGTGGGCCAGCAGGTGGCGGATCAGGCCCAGCAGGTGAAGCAGGACGCCCAGAAGACGGCGGCCCAGGCGGGCGAACAGGCCGCCGCCAAGGCCCAGGACCTCAAGCAGGAGGCCCGGGCGGGCGCCGCAGACGTGAAGGCCGACCTCAAGGACGCCGCCCAGAGCGCCCAGTCCAAGGCCAACGAGGCCAAGCACAGCGGTCAGCAGGCGGCCCAGGCGGCGGCGCAGGGCCTCAGGGACGCCAAGCAGGACGCGAAGGAGGCGGGCCGCGAGGTCAAGGGGGAGGCGCAGGGCGCCAAGAACGACACCCAACGCATCGTGCAGGACGTGATCAACCAGACCCAGCGCAACGCCGAGAACGCCAAGACCGACGTGAAAAGC
The DNA here is from genome assembly GCF_014201885.1 of Deinococcus budaensis. Lineage (NCBI taxonomy): Bacteria > Thermotogati > Deinococcota > Deinococci > Deinococcales > Deinococcaceae > Deinococcus > Deinococcus budaensis. The sequence goes on from NZ_JACHFN010000002.1 coordinate 340,623, forward strand.
GCCGTCAAGGACGCCGAACGCAAGATGTGAGGTCCGGCCGGTCTCGCCGCCCATAGCCTCCCCCAGCGGGAGGTTTTTTGCTGGGCTTGGTGACCTCGGGCGCGCCGGACCCCCGCCCGGCCCTCTAGACTCCGGGCATGACGCGCAGGGACGGCGGCGGCGAGGGCCGCACTCCAGACGGGCAGACGCAGACGCTGGAGCGCACGGCCACCACCCGGCCCCGGCTTTACCGGGTGCTGCTGCTCAACGACGACTACACGCCGATGGAGTTCGTGGTGATGGTGCTGGAGCGCTACTTCCGCAAGGCGGAGGGGGAAGCGCAGCTCATCATGCTGGCGGTGCACCACAAGGGGCAGGGGGTGGCCGGGGTCTACACCCGCGACGTGGCCGAGACCAAGGTCGCGCAGGTCACGGCCCACGCCCGCCGGGAGGGCCACCCGCTGCGGCTGCTGGCCGAGCCGGAGGCGGGCGAAGGAAGAGGAGAGACATGATCGGGGACCACCTGCAAGTCACCCTGGGCCGCGCCGCCGACTACGCGCGCGAGGCCGGGCACGAATACGTCACGCTGGAACACCTGCTGCTGGCCCTGACGCACGACCCCGAGGGCCGGGACGCCCTGCTGGCCGTCGGCACCGACGTGGAGCGGCTGCGCGGCGATCTGCACGCGCTGCTGGAAGGTTTTGAGACGGTTACGGGCGCCGAGCCGGACTTCACGCTGGGGGTCCACCGGGTGGTGCAGGGCGCCGTGCTGCAACTGCACGCCAGCGGCAAAGGGCAGCAGCAGGCCGACGGCGCCCGCGTGCTGGCCGAGCTGCTCGAGGAACCAGATTCGCCCGCGCGGGCGGCGCTGGAAGCCCAGGGGGTGACCCGGCTGGACGTGCTCGGCTACGTGTCGCACGGCGCGGCCAAGGTGGCGGGCCGCGAGCGCGAGCGCCGGGCGGCGGGCGTGGACGGCGAGCCGGAGCCGGGCGCGGCGCCCGAGCCAAACCCGCTGGAGGCCTACACGGCGGACCTCACCGCCCAGGCCAGGGCCGGGGCCTTTGACCCGGTGATCGGGCGCGAGGCCGAACTCACGCGCACCGCGCATATCCTGGCGCGCCGGACCAAGAACAACCCCGTGCTGGTGGGCGAGCCGGGCGTCGGCAAGACCGCGCTGGCAGAGGGCCTCGCGCAGCGGGTGGCAGACGGCCGCGCACCGGGCTTCCTGAAGGGCGCCTCGGTGTACGCCCTGGACCTGGGCGCCTTGCTGGCCGGCACCCGCTACCGGGGCGACTTCGAGGGGCGGCTCAAGGCGGTGCTGGCCGCGCTGGACGGCCAAAACGCCGTGCTGTTCATCGACGAGCTGCACACGCTGGTGGGGGCGGGCGCGACCGAGGGCGGCAACGTGGACGCGGCGAACCTGCTCAAGCCTGCGCTCGCGCGCGGAAGGCTGCGGGTGCTGGGCGCGACCACCCCCGCCGAGGTCCGCCACCTGGAAAAGGACCGGGCGCTGTGGCGGCGCTTTCAGACGGTCGAGGTGCCCGAGCCGTCCGGGGAAGACGCCCTCGCCATCCTGCGGGGGCTGGCGCCGGGGTACGCCGCGCACCACGGCGTGACCTACACGGGTGGGGCGCTGGACGCCGCCGTCCGGCTCTCGGTCCGGCACCTGCGCGACCGCTTTCTCCCCGACAAGGCGATTGACGTGCTGGACGAGGCGGGAGCCGCCCGCAGCAGCGCCGGGGAGGGCGGCGAGATCGGGGAGGCCGACATCGAGGCGACGGTCGCCCGGATGGCCCGCGTGCCGGTCGGCGCGGTGAAGACCGAGGAGGTGCAGTCGCTCGCCACGCTGGAGACCGACCTGCGGGCGCGGGTGTTCGGACAAGGCGCGGCGGTGGGCGCGGTTTCCAGCGCGGTGAAGCTTGCCCGCGCGGGCCTGCGCGACCCCCACAAGCCGCAGGGCGCCTTCCTGTTTGCCGGGCCGACCGGGGTGGGCAAGACCGAACTCGCCCGCGCGCTGGCCGAGCGCCTGGGCGTGCTCCTGATCCGGTTCGACATGAGCGAGTATCAGGAGCCGCACACGGTCGCCCGCCTGATCGGGGCGCCGCCCGGCTACGTGGGCTTCGACCAGGGCGGGCTGCTCACCGACGCGCTGGCGAAAAACCCGCACGCGGTGCTGCTGCTCGACGAGATCGAAAAGGCGCACCCCGACGTGTACAACCTCTTCTTGCAACTGATGGACCACGGCACCCTGACCGACCACACCGGCAAGAAGGTGGACGGGCGCGGCGCGCTGCTGGTGTTCACGACCAACGCCGGGGCCGCCGACGCCAGCCGCCCGCCCCTGGGCTTCTCGCGCGAGGGCCGGGCAGGCGAGGAGGCCGAGGCGGTGAGGCGCGCCTTTTCTCCCGAGTTCCGCAACCGCCTGGACGCCGTGATCCACTTCCGGCCCCTGGCGCCCGAGGTCATGGCCAACGTGGTGGACAAGTTCCTGCGCGAGCTGGAGGCGCAACTGGCCGAGCGCGGGGTCACCCTAACCGTCACCCCGGCTGCCCGCGCGCGGCTGGCCCGGCTGGGGTACGACCCGCAGATGGGCGCCCGGCCCCTGGCCCGCGTGATCGAGGAGCGCGTCAAGCGCCCGCTGGCCGACGAGCTGCTGTTCGGGCGGCTGCGGGGCGGCGGCGCGGTGACGGTGGACGCAGACAGCGAGGGCTTCAGCTTCCGCTGACCCATGCCCAGGTCGGCAGGTCCTCGCACAGCACCTCCGGCAGGTGGGTGTTCGAGGCGATCAGGAGGTGGCGGTAACGCGGTCGGCGGCGCTGGGCCGGGGCAGGCTAGCCGACCTCACCCCGCCTCCACCCGCGCCGCCTGCCAGCGTCTGCGCAGCCGCACCGGCCTCAGGCCGTAGGCCGTGACGTAGCCGGGCAGGCGGCGCAGCCCTGGCAGGCCGTGCAGCACCCGCAGCAGGGCGGTGGGCACATGCAGCTGGGCGCCGGTATGCACGCCCACCACCTCGCGCTCCTGGACGACCTGCTGGGCCTGGAGCAGGGCGATCTGCCACGCGCGGGTGCGCTGGACCCGGGCCAGGTGCCGGGGCCGCAGCCGCCCGGCGCGCAGCGGACCGCACAGGTGGTTGGCCGCCGCCACCGCGTCTTGCACGGCCATATTGATGCCCATTCCCCCGATGGGCGAGATGGGGTGGGCGGCGTCCCCGATCAGCAGCAGCCCCGGCCGCCACCAGCGCCGCACCCGCGCGACCTCGACGGCCAGCAGGTGCAGCTGGCGCCACTCGGTCAGCAGGTGGACCCGGCCAGCCAGCCAGGGAATCGTCTCGGCCACCGCCGCCCGGATGGGGCCGACCCCGCGTGCCCGCGCCTCGGCGTGGCTGCCCTTGCGGATGCTGTAGCCCACCTGCCAGCGCCCGCCGTGGTCGGTGGTCACGATGCAGTGCGGCCCGCCGAGGTGCAAGTCGATGCTGCCGCCTGGATCGTCCTCGTGGCGGGGCAGCGCGAACCACAGCACGTCCTGCCCCGGCGAGAGCCGCCGCAGGCTCAGGCCCGACAGCCCGCGCACCCGGGAAAAGCGGCCATCGGTGCCCACCGTCAGCGCGGCGGGGAGGTCACGCCGTTCTCCGGCCTGCCGGTAAACCACGCCCCGGACCTCGCCGCCCGCCTCCAGCAGCCCTTCCACCCGCGCGCCCATCACCAGCCGGGCGTGCGGGTACCGGGCGAGTTCCGCCGCCAGGAACGTCAGGAAACGGGCCTGGGCCATCACCGTCAGGTAGGGGTAGGGGGTGCGCAGCCGCGAGAAGTCGGCGATCACCTGGGTGCGCCGGGGCGTGATGAAGCGTGCCCGGTGCGCCCGCGTGTGCGGCAGCCGCAGCAGCGGCGCGGCCAGCCCCAGGCCCGCGAGCAGTTCCATGATCGCCGGGTGCAGGGTGTCGCCCCGGAAGCTGCGCTCGAAGTCGCGGGCCGCTTCCAGCACCGTCACCGGGATGCCCTGCCGCGCCAGCAGCAGCGCCAGCACCATTCCCGCCGGACCTCCACCCACGATGCACACATCCTGCGGTCCAGAAGCCATGCGGGGCATTCTGCAAGGAACAGAGCGGAGAGGTTGTAGGGAATGCTGCGGGTCGGCGCGGGCCGCGAACCCCGGCGGCCCTCTCCGCCTCTGCTTTTGGTGTGCTATTTCAGGGTGTCCGGATTGATGGTCTGGACCTTGGCCACCTGAAGCTGAAGCACATTGTCCAGCTTCATGACCAGCAGCCGGGAACGCTGCCGCTCGCCCGTGGCGGTAAACCCGATGGCCCCGGTGACCGTGACGCATTTGGAAGCGTCGAGGTCAAAGCAGGCGGGCAGGTTGACCTTGCGCACCGCGGCGCTGACCTGGGCGCGGGTGGGCAGGTCCTTGCCGCCCGCCGCCCGGATGGCCGAGAGCAGGGTGGTGGCGGCGTCGTAGGCGTACACGGCCAGCCCCTCCGGCCGGGTCTTGTAGGCGGCCTGATAGCGCTCGCTGAATGACAGGCTGTTGGTAAAGGCGCTCACCGGCCCGAACACGGTGGTGTAGACGACGCCCGCTCCAGCGATGCCCGCCTGCTGCACGAACTTCACGGAATCCAGGCCGTCGCCGCCCATAAACGTCGTGGTCACGCCCGCGGCCCGCAGCGCCTTGACCAGCTCGGCCCCGGTATCGTAGGTACCGCCGAAGTACACCACCTCCGCCCCGCTCGCCTTGACCTTTTTCACCACGTCCGCGATCTGGGCCGAGGTCGAGACGCCCACGTAGGCAGGCACCGCCACCTTGCGCTTTTTCAGCGTTCCCATCAGGATCTTGCTCAGGCCGTTGCCGTACGCCGTGTTGTCGGAAATCACGAACACGGACGCCGCCTTCAGTTCGTCGGCGATGTAGTTCGCGGCCGCCACCCCCTGCGCGCCGTCCGGGGCGACCACGCGGCTGAAGTGGCTCCAGCCGTGGTCGGTGAGCAGATCGTTGGTGCTGCCGGGCGAGATCAGGGCGAGTCTGGAAGCCGCGAAATTCTGTGCCAGCACATTGGAGACGCTGGAGTTAAAGGCGCCGACCACCCCCAGGACGCTCTTGTCGGCCACGATCTTCTTCGCCAGCGGTCCGGCGACGGTCGCGGACGCCTGATCGTCGTAGGGCACCAGCACCAGCTCATGCCCCAGCGCCCTGAAGGCGGCCGCCTGCTCCGTGACCGCCAGCTCGGCCCCGCGCCTCATCTCGCTGCCGAAGCCGCTCACGTCGCCGCTCATGGGGCCGACCACCGCGACCCTGATGGTGGCCGCCTGCGCGCTTCCAGCCGCCAGCCCGGCCAGCAGCAGCATGGCAACGGCCCGGCGCCTGCCGCCCTCCCTCCTGATTCGGTTTTGCATAATCCACGTTACCCAGGATGAATAACAGCGCTCTTACACCCCCCGGAAGCGGCGGACGGCCCGGAACGCGGCCCCGGGGGTGCCCGAGGATTGGGAGGCCTTTAGCTGTCCGGGGTACAGCGGGGGCGGCCCGGCTCCTACCCTGCGGCCATGTCCTTCCCGGCTGCGTTGACCCTTTCCGGCATCCGCCTCTACCAGCGCCACATCTCGCCGCGCAAGGGCTTTTCCTGCGCGCACGCGGCGCTGCACGGCGGCGAGTCGTGCTCGGCGGCAGTCGCCCGCATCGTGCGCGAGGACGGCCTGAGGAAAGGCCGCGCCCGCATCGCCGCCCGCTTCGGCGCGTGCCGCCGCGCCCACAACGTGCTGCACGCCGGATCACCACTGGCCTTCGGGACCGCCGGGCCGAGGGTGCGCGGCGTATGCTGCTGCGGGCCGATTCCCATTCCGATCCGCTGCGGATAAGCACTCAGGGCAGACGCTTGAAGGCTTGTGGATACAAGATCACCAGCCCCTCAGCGTCTACAGCAAGGTCGTTGCCGTACCCCGTCTCCAGATTCTCGTAGTGGTAGGTGTCCTCCCCTGTGCGGGTGTAACGCTGTCGGGTAGGACGCAACACGAGTGAAGGCACGTCAATCCACACGGCCAGCAGTTCCCGGTTCTCTCCCACTCGCAAGCCTAAACGGCGCAGGGAAAGCGTGTTCGTGAAGGGTGTCGCGCGGAGGTCTATATCGGTGCAGCCGTGCAAATCGGGGAGCAGCCTTCCTTCAGCGTCGGTCCACTCACCATGCTTGGTACGGGCGAGGCCCAAGTGCCGTCCGTCCGTTAGATCACAGCGCAGGTCGAGGGGGAAGCCAGCACGGTCGACCTCCAGCTCGTACTGCAAGGTGTAGGGCTGCCCTTCGGCAAGACCGATGACTGCTGCTTTCGCCGAGGCCCAGGGCATCAGCCGCAGGTGTTCCAGGCTGGGCCGTTGGGGATTGAGACCGCGCCAGACAAGATGCATGGGGCGAGCGTATCTTGCTGTCAGGCTCGGAGCTTCGTTCTGACCCATCACACGCTCTCTATGACCCTCCAGATCCGCCCCGCCACGCCCGCCGACGCGGCCTTTGCCGCACCGCTGATTCAGGCGACCATCGGCGCCATCGGGTACGCGCTGACCGGCGAGGCCGAGGACGAAGGGGCGGCGCGGGTCATCGCCCACTTTTTCGCGCAGCCGGGCAACCGCCTCAGCGCCGAGAACACGCTGCTGCTGGAAGAAGGCGGGGAGCCGCTGGGCCTGGCCGTCCTCTATCCCGGCGACCGGGCGGAGGCGCTGGACGAACCGTTCCGGCGGCGGCTGCGCGCCCTGGGCCTGCCGGACCGCACCGAGCCGGAGGCCACGCCCGGCGAGCTGTACCTCGACACGCTGGCGGTGGCGCCCCCGGCGCGTGGGCGGGGGCTGGGGGGGCGGTTGCTGGAAGCGGGGGTGGCGCGGGCCGTGGCCCTGGGGCTGCCCCGGGTGGGCCTGCTGGTCGAGGACGGCAATCCGGCGGCCCGGCTGTATGCCCGGCACGGCTTCGTGGCGACCGGGCCGCGCCGGGTGGCGGGAAAGGTCTACACCCATCTGGCGCGGCCTGCCTGAACTTTTCTCAACCCCCCCCTGCCCAGGCTTCCCTGCCCACTCTGCCATCATGCCCGGCGTGACCCCCTCCCCTCCTCCCCTCTCCCTGGTCTCGCTGCGCGACCGCCGCCCCGAGGACCTGCCCACCCTGCGGCGCTGGCTGACCGATCCGGGGGCCGAGTGGCGCCGCTGGGACGCGCCGTACTTTCACGCGCAGACGACCACCCGGACCATGCAGGCCTACGTGGAGGGGCTGACAGGCAGCCCGCCGGACCCCGACGAGCAGGTGATCGACGTGGACGGCGCCTGCGTGGGCATGGTCAACCGCTCGGAGGAGGCGCCGGAGGGCGGCGGCTGGTGGGACCTGGGCATCCTGATCTACGACCCGGCGTGGTGGGGCGGCGGCGTGGGCACGCGGGCGCTCGCGCTGTGGGTGCAGGACACCCTGGACTGGACGGACGCCCACGTCCTGACCGTGACCACCTGGGGCGGCAACCTCCGCATGATTCGTGCCGCAGAGCGCCTGGGCTTTCGCGAGTGCGCGCGGGTGCGCGAGGCCCGGGTGGTGGAGGGACAGCGCTACGACAGCGTGCGGCTCGACCTGCTGCGCGGCGAATGGACCGGGGGCAGCCGGGTGGACCAGTAGGCTGGGGGCATGGCCTTTTCCCGTCCCTGCCCGCCGCCCGCCGTCAGGGCAGAGCCGTGAAGAAAGGCCAGCAGGAAACGCCCCGGCCCAGCGGTCCCAAACCGCTCACGCCGCCCGGTTTTCTGGCGACCCAGGACCTCAAGGAACGCGGCTGGACGCCGGGGCTGATCCGCAAGTTCCTGGGCGAGCACGACGACACCCGGCCCAACGGCCTGAAGATGGGCCGCCGCCGCCTTCCGCCCGTCAAGCTCTACCGCGAGCAACGGGTCCTCGACGCCGAGCGCGAGGAGACTTTCCTGGTAGCCCAGGCCCGCGCCGCCGACGCCCGTGAGCGGGCCGAACGTGCCCGCGAGGCGCGGGCGGCGAAACGGGCCACCCTGCTGGAAGCCGCCGCCGAGCGTTACGTGCCCGTCATCCACCCTGAGCCGCTCCGCAAAGGCGCGGTGCGCAAGGCCCGCGAGCCGTACCTGCCGGGGTTGGAAGGCACCCTCGCGCACCTGCTGGGGGAACTGGACCAGGTCACCCCGCGCGAGGAAGCCGCGCTCCGCGCCCGGCTGCTGGAGCGGCTGCATGAGGCCCTGGCCGCCGCCTATCCCTGGTACCCCGCCCCCCACGCGGCGCAGGCCAAGGCCAGCGACTGGCGCGAGTGGGACTGGGATTAGCGGCAGGGCCAGGGGGCCACAGCCCCGCCCGGCCCCGCGACCTCCCTGGAAGCCGCCTGGAGAGCGCCAGAAGGGCGCCCCCCCAAAGAGGAGCGCCCCGCGCGGCCCGCCGGAAGGTGACGGCTTCCCGGAAGCCCTGGGACTTACCTGAGCAGCTCGGTGGCCCGCTTCAGGATCGCGTCGCCCGCCAGGTCCACGGCGGCCTCGCCCTGGGTGGCGCTGCGGGTGGGGCGCTTGACCTCGCCGGTGTAGGTGAACTTGCCTTCCTTGTCGGCGGTGACGGTCACGGGCTTGCCCTCGACCGTCAGGGTGATCTTGGCGCCCGGCTTCAGGCCGCCGCCGCTGAAGTTCAGCGGGACGGTGTAGCGGGTGTCGGCCACGACCACGCCGGGCGTGATGCCCTTCTTGTGAATCTCGCGGCCCTTGGGGGTCAGCCACGCGCTGTTCACGATGGCGACCTTGCCGCCGTCCACCGTGTCGACGGGAATCTGCGCGACCCCCTTGCCGAAGGTCTGCTCGCCCACGATGGTCGCGCGGCCCGCGTCTTGCAGCGCTCCCGCGACGACCTCGCTGGCGCTGGCGCTGTTCTTGTTCACCAGCACGGCCAGCTTGCCGGTGTAGTCGGTCGGGCGGTTGGTGGCCCGCGCGTACACCTGCGCGCGCCCGCTGCGGTCTTTGAGGCTCACGATGTTGCCGCTGCCCAGGAACTGGTCGGCCACGTCGGTTCCGGCATTGAGCAAGCCGCCGCCGTTGTCGCGCAGGTCCAGGATCAGCTTCTGCACGCCCCGCTGCTTCATGGAGGCGACCGCCGCGCGGAACTGTTCGCTGGCTTTCTCGTTGTAGAAGGTATTCAGCGCGATATAGCCGACGTTGCCCGGCAAGATGGTCTGCTCCACGCTGACGATGGTGACCTTCTTGCGCTCCAGCCGCACGCTGTAGGGCTTGCCGTCCCGGGCAAAGGTCACGGTCACGGTGCTCTTTTCCGGGCCGCGCACCAGCCGCACGATCTCGTCGAGCTTGCTGGTCAGCACGTCCTTGTCCCCGATCTTGACGAACACGTCGCCGATCTGCACGCCGGAGTCGGCGGCGGCCCCGCCCTTGTACACGTTGTCCACCTTGCCGCCCGTACCGTCGGGGTTGGCCGCCACCAGCGTCACGCCGATGCCGCCGAACTCCCCGGCCAGGTTCTCGGTGTCGATCGCCGTGCTGGCGGGTTCGGAGTAGTAGGTGAACTCGTCTTCCAGGCTGCCCAGGGCGCCGTTGATCGCGCCGCGCAGGACCTTTTCCTGGTCCACCGGGTACAGGTAGTAGCGGTTGAGGTCGCCCAGCACCTGGAGGAGGGCGCGGCCCGTGTCGGTGCGGGTCAGGTCCGCCTGGGTATACCCGCCCAGCTGGGCGTACCCGACGGCGGTGGTGGCGGCGAGCGCGCCCACCACGAGCGTCATGCGTTTGGGGTTCACGTCCCCAGGATAGGGCGCGGGCGTGAACCCCATTTGAGGCCGAAGTCACGGCCCCGCACCGATGCTGGGGCGCAGGCGCGGGGCGCACGCCCCCCATGAAGAATCCTTCATGTTCCGGTGGAGGGCTGGGCTATGCTGACCCGCGAGCATGACGCCCCTGACCGTTTCGCCGCGCTGCGCCGCGCTCCTCCGAAGCCCTGTGCCCGGGGGGTGCGGCGCATGATTCAGTTTCGCCATGTGACGCTGGAGTACCCCGTGACGCGCACGCTGGCGCTCGACGACCTGAGCCTTCAGGTGGACAAGGGCGAATTCGTGTACCTGGTCGGGCACTCGGGCGCGGGCAAGAGCAGTTTCATGAACCTGGTGCTCAAGCGGGCGCTGCCCACCCGGGGCGAGGTGCGGGTGGCGGGAGAACCGCTGACGCGCTACCGGGGCCGCCGCACCGCGCTGCTGCGCCGCCGGATCGGCACCGTCTTTCAGGACAACCTCTTGCTCGACCACCTCAGCGCCCACGACAACGTCGCCTTTACCCTGCGCGTGACCAGCGTGCCGCAGCGCGAGTGGGCCGGGCGGGTGGGCGCGGCGCTGCGCACGGTGGGCCTGGAACACAAGAAGCAGGCCCTCCCGGTGCAGCTCTCGCAGGGCGAGCAGCAGCGGGTCGCCATCGCCCGCGCCATCGTGGCCGACCCGCCGCTGCTGCTGGCCGACGAACCGACCGGCAACCTCGACCCCGACCACAGCCGCGAGGTGCTGCGGGTGCTGCAACACGTCAACCTGCGCGGCACCACCGTGGTCGTCGCGACCCACGCCCGCGACCTGGTGGAGACCTTTCGCCACCGCACCCTGACCCTGCGCCGGGGCCAACTCGTGCGCGACGACCCCGCCGGGGGCTACTCGCTGTGAGGAGCGTGGCCCCATGACCTACCACCTGCGCCAGGCCCTGCTCGCCATGCGCGGCAACCTCACGGCCACCCTCGCCACCCTGACCACCATGACGCTGACGCTGGTGATGCTCGGCGCCGTGCTGCTGCTCACATTGAACGTGAACCGCACGCTGGAACAGCTCGAATCGCAGGTGGAGGTCGCCGCCTTTCTGGATGCGGGGGCCGACGGCGCCTCGCTGCTGGCCCGGGTCCGGGCGCTGCCGCAGGTGCGGGAAGCCCGGCTGGTCCCCCGCGAGCAGGTGCTGGCCGAGATGACCCGCGACTACCCCTACGCGCGCGACGCCGCCGAGCTGGCCGGCAATCCCTTTCCCGACACGCTGCGCCTGCGGGTGTCGCGGGTGGAGGACTCGCGCACGGTCGCGGCGGCGGTCTCGACGCTGGCGGGCGTGGAGGACGTGGAATACGGGGCCGGATACGTGGACCAGACCGTGCGGACCCTGACCGCCGTGCGCGCGGCAGGGTACGCGCTGGTGGGCCTCTTGCTGCTGGGCACCCTCTTTAACATCCTGAACGCCGTGCGGGTGGCGATGTACTCGCGCCGCAACGAGATCAGCGTGATGCGGCTGCTGGGGGCAACGCGCGGCTTTATCCGCATGCCGCACGTGATCGAGGGCGTGCTGCTGGGGGTGGCGGCCTCGGCGCTGGCGCTGGCACTGCTGGCCCCGTCGTACCTGGCGCTGGCGCAGCGGGCGGCGGTGTTCGCGCCGGTCTTTCCGGTCGTGCGTGACCTGCCTACCCTGCTGCCGATCCTGGCGGGCGTGGCGATGCTGGGCATCCTGATCGGGCTGGCGGGCAGCCTGCTGGCGACCCGGCGCTACCTGCGGGAGCTGGAGTGAGCCGGCTGCGGCTGCCCCCGAGGACCGCGCCGTGAAGCTCGCCGGGCCGCGCTGGCCCGCCCTGGTGCTGCTCTCGGCGGCGCTGCTGGCGGGCGCGCAGAGCACCAGCCAGCGGCTTCAGGAGTTGCAGCGCGAGTTGCAGGGCCAGCGTCAGGCCAGCGCCGAGCAGGGCCGGGAGCTGGAGAGGCTGCGCCGCAACATCCAGAACCTCTCGGCGCAGGGGCGGCGCACGCTGGCGCGGCTCGACACGCTGGCGGGGGGGGTCGCCGATCTGGAAAACGAGACGGCGAGGCTGGGGGCACGGGTCGCCCTGGCCGAGCGCCAGCTGGCCGACACGACCTCGCAGGGCCGGGTCACGCAGGCGCGCGTGACGCGGCTTCAGGGCGACGTGCGCGAGCTGCTGGGCGCCCTCTACCGCGAGCGCAGCGGCCGTTACCTCCAGCTGCTGTCGCAGGCGAGCAGCCTGTCGGACCTCCTGATCCGGCTGAACTACGCCAACATCGCCGGGCAGTACAACGTCGAGGTGACGCGGACCCTGCGCGCCGAGGTCCAGACCCTGGAAACGCAGCGCACCCGGCAGGCGCAGCAGGCGGCCGACCTCCAGCGCCTCCAGACCGAGCGGGTGGCGAAGCTGGAGCAGCTGCGTGACCGCCGCGCCGAGCAGACACGGCTGCTGGCAAGCCTGCGCCGCAGCGAGCAGGGGCAGCGCACCCTGGCCGCCCGCACCCGGGCCGAGCAGGCCCTGACCGCCCGCACCATCGACGAACTGGTGGGCGCCGTCGTCAAGGAACGTGCCCGGCTGGAAGCCGAGCGCAAGCGCCGCCTGGAGGAAGAACGCAAGCGCCGCGAGGCCGAGCTGCGCCGCATCCGCGAGGCCCAGGAACGCGCCCGCAAGGAGGCCGAGCGCCTGGCCCGCATCCGGGCGGAGCAGGAACGCCAGGCCCGGATTCAGGCAGAACGCGAAAGGCAGGCCCGGATTCGCGCCGAGCAGGAGCGGCAGGCCCGCATCCGCGCCGAGCAGGCCCGCCAGGCCGAACTCGCGCGGCAGCGGGCGCTGGCCGCCGCCCAGGCCCAGGCGCGCGCGCAGGCCCAGGCGGAGGCGCAGGCCCGTGCCCGGGCGCTCGCGCAGGCCCAGCAGGCGCAGGCCAGAGCGCAGGCCGAGGCACGCGCCCGCGCCCAGGCCGAAGCGCAGGCCAGGGCCGCCGCCGAGGCCCAGGCGGCCCGCGACCGCGCTGCCCGTGAAGCCGCCGCCGCCGCGCAGCGTCAGCGCCAGACCCAGCTTCAGCAGGAGCAGGCGGCCCTCCAGGCGCGCGAGACGCAGGTCGAGCAGGCGGCGGCCCAGGCCGCGCAGGACCTCGCGCCGCTGCCCGCCGCCAGCGGTCCGCTGGGTTTTCCGCTGCCCGGCGGCAGCGTGGCCCAGCCTTATGGGGCGAACGGCGCCCAGTGGAGCGTGCTTCAGGGCGCCGAGGGCGGGCAGGCGGTCGCGGCTCTCGACGGCAACGTGATCGCCACGACCTACTACGCCAGCCTGGGCTGGGTCGTCCTGCTCGACCACGGCCCGACCGTGACCGCCTATTTCGGGTTGCAGGACGCGCAGGTGCAGGTCGGCGCGCGGGTGGGCCGGGGCACTCCGCTGGGCACCGTCGGCGGCAGCCCGATCTTCGGCCCCGGGCGGATGGCCTTTCAGGTCAACAGCGTGAGCGGCGGCGCGCGCAGGCCGGTGCCGCCGCCGTTCTGAGGGGACCTGTGGGGGGCGGCCCGACCGTGTGGCCCGCCCGCGTGACCTGTAGCTGGCAGAGGGCGCAGCGCAGGCCCGCCCTTCCCCTTGCTCCTCCCCCCCACCTCTGCTACTCTCCTTCGGTGCGCTTCCGGTTGGCTGCTGCGGGCGCATGAACCCCGCGACCTAGGCGGGAACAGACCCTCACCACCCCCAACCCGAGGTTTTTTGTCATGGTCAAGATTCGCCTGTCCCGTTTCGGCTCTGCCCACAACCCCCACTACCGCATCGTGGTCACCGATTCCCGCCGTCCCCGCGACGGTGGCTACATCGAGAACCTGGGGCACTACGACCCCCGCAAGACCACCGAGAACTACCTGAAGGTGGACGCCGAGCGCGCCGCCCACTGGCTGGCCCAGGGCGCCCAGCCCACCGCGACCGCCCGCCGCCTGCTGAAAAGCCAGGGCATCAAGCTCGGCTAAGCGCGGCCGCAAACACCAGAGAAGGCTCCCTGCGGGGGGCCTTTTTCGGTGGGTGGCCCGTGGTCGGTGGTGAGTGGAAACATCCGGCTCTGCCCGACTCCGCTGCCCACGGACCACTTCCCCCTCACCCTCTACAATGCCCCCCATGAAGACCGACCCCGTGGACCTGACCCTCTTTCTGGCGCAGAGCGTGGTGGATCAGCCGTCGCTGGTGCGCGCCTCCCGGCGTGGGCCGACCGTGATCGTGCGGGTCGGGCCGGGCGAGGAGGGCCGCTTTATCGGTCGGCAGGGCCGGGTGATTCAGGCGATCCGGACGCTGGTGCGCGCGGCCTGCGACCCCGCCGAGCGGCTGAACGTGGACCTCGACGCGCCGCGCAAGCCGTGAGGAGGGCCGCTTGAACCCCCCGGCGGACACCACCCGGCTGGGGCACCTGCTGGGGCCGCACGGGGTGCAGGGGGGCGTCAAGGTCTATGTGCTGGGCGACGCGGCCCAGCTGCTCAGGCTGCCCCGGGTGTGGGTCGAGGGGCGCGGCTGGCTGCGGGTGCGCCGCGCCGAAGCGCTGGCACCGGGAGCCGCCCTGCACCTGGCGGGCGTGACCACCCGCGAGGGCGCCGAGGCGCTGCGCGGGGCGAAGGTCTACGCCGCCGACGCGGACCTGCCCGCACTGGAAGAGGGCCGTTACTACTACCACGAGCTGCGCGGCCTGCCGGTGCTGGGCGCGGGCGGCGAGGGGCTGGGCGAGGTCCGCGACGTGCTGGACACCGGGCACCAGGACCTGCTGGTCGTCTCCCTCCCCGGCGGCGAGGGCTTCTTGCCCCTGCAAGCGCCCTACGTGGTCGTGCAGCCCGGCGAAGGCGGGCGCCCGGCGGCCATTCACCTCACCGGGGACGCGCCGGAGGGCCTGCTGGCCGACGAGCGCGCCGAGAGCGCCCCGGACGCGGACCCCGGGGCACCGGAGGGCGGGTGAGCGAGGCGGCTCCGCTGACGTTTTCCTTCCTGACGCTCTTTCCCGAGCTGCTCGCGCCCTTTGCCTCGGAGGCGATTTTGGGCAAGGCGGCGGCGCGGGGGCTGATCGGGGTGAATCTGGTGAACCTGCGCGACTTCGCGGGCAACCGGCACGCCAGGGTGGACGACGCGCCCTACGGCGGCGGGGCGGGCATGGTGATCCGGGTGGACGTGGCGGCGCGGGCACTCGCGAGCCTGCCGCCCGCCGACGAGGTGATCCTTTTCACGCCCGCCGGGGAGCGCTTTACCCAGCGCACGGCGGAGGAGCTGAGTGGACGCGAGCACCTCGCCTTCTTGTGCGGGCGCTACGAGGGCTTCGACGCGCGGGTGGAGGGGCTGGTCACCCGCGAGCTGAGCGTCGGGGACTTCGTGATGATGGGCGGCGAGGCGGCGGCGGCCTGCGTGCTGGAGGCGGTCGCGCGGCTGCGGCCCGGGGTGCTGGGCGACGAGGCCTCGCACCAGGCGGATTCTTTTTCCAGCGGTCTGCTGGACTATCCCGAATACACCCGCCCGCCCGAGTGGCGCGGCGAGGCGGTGCCCGAGGTCCTGAGGGGCGGCAACCACGGGGCCGTCGCGGCGTGGCGGCGGGAGCAGGCGCTGGCGCGCACCCTGGCCCGGCGGCCCGACCTGCTGCCCGGCGCGGGCCTGACCCCGCAGGACAGCGCCGCCCTGCTGCGGCTGGGCGTTTCCCCGGCGCAGCTCGACGCCTGGGGCGCGCCTCCCCCGCCGGTGCCCAAGCGGCGGCGTTCGGCGCGGCGCGGCGCGGCGGTGCCTGCCCCGGCGGCGGAAGGCGCGGCGGCCGAGGCAGACGTGCCGCCAGAGCGGTGAAAGCCCCCGCCGACGGGCGCCCAGCGGGGGAGTTCTGTATGCCGCGCCCATGTTGCGGCGGCACGGACAGCTCAACATAGGGCCGAAATGCGCGTTCCGCTGTTCCCGCTCCCCCATCTGGTCCTGTTTCCCGGCCAGGTGTTGCCGCTCTACGTGTTCGAACCGCGCTACCGCGAGCTGCTGACGCGGGTTCAGGCGGCGGAGGAGCCGTTCGGCATCGTGCGGATTCTCAGGAGCCGCGAGGAAGCCCCGCTGCCGCTGGCGGGCCGGGTCGCGCGGGTCGGCACCCTGGCGCACCTCGTCCGGGCCGAAACCCACGAGGACGGCACCAGTTCGATTCTGGTGGTGGGCGGCGAGCGCTTTCAGGTGCAGGACTTCGACGCCACGCACGCCTACCTCAGCGCCGACGTGACCCCCTGGCCGCTGGCGCCCGGCCCGCTGGAATCCGCCGCACTGGCGGCGAGCGCCGAGGAGGCCGTCGCCCGGCGCCTGCTCGCGGACCTGCTGCGCCTGCGCCCCGCCGACGCCCCGGCCATCCGCGACAACGCGCCCCAGGAACCGCTGCTGCTCGCCAGTTACGCCGCCGCCCTGCTGCCCCTCAGCCCCGAGCAGCGCGAGCAGGCGCTGGAGGCCCCGACGCTCCTCGACCGCCTCGACACGCTGCTGAGCTTCGTTCCGGCGGGCGCGCGCGAGCTGAACTAGCCGCTAGAACACCACCGTCTTGTTGCCCTCCACCAGCACCCGGTCTTCGGCGTGGGCCGCCACGGCGCGGGCGAGGACCCGGCGTTCCACGTCGCGGCCCAGGCGCATCAGGGACTCGGGGGTCTCGCGGTGGGTCACCGGAATCACGTCCTGGGCGATGATCGGCCCGGCGTCGAGTTCCTCGGTGACGTAGTGGCTGGTCGCGCCGATCAGCTTGACCCCGCGCTGGAAGGCCGCGCGGTAGGGATTGGCGCCCACGAAGGCGGGCAGGAACGAGTGGTGGATGTTGATCACCGGGCGCCCGAAGCCGCGCAGAAAGTCCCCGCTGAGAATCTGCATGTAGCGCGCCAGCACCGCGAAGTCGGCCCCCGCCTCGTGCAGCAGCCGGACCTGCTCGACCTCGGCTTCCGCCTTGTTCTCCCTCGTGACCGGCACGACATGAAAGGGCAGCCCGAACAGCTCGGCGTCGCGGCGCAGGTCCTCGTGGTTGGAGATCACCAGGGGAATCTCGACCGGCACCTCCCCCCGGCGCACCCGCCACAGCAGGTCGAGAAAGCAGTGGTCGTAGCGGCTGACCAGCAGGGCCATGCGCTTGGGCCGGGCGGCGTAGCTCAGGCGCCAGCCCATGCCGAACGGCTCGGCCACCACCCGCGCGAAGGCCCGCTCGAACGGCTCGGGCGCGAGGTCGAGGCCCCCGAGGTGAAACTCCATCCGCATGAAAAAGGTGCCGCCGGGAGCCCCCGTCGAGTGCTGGTCGGAATGGATGATGTTCGCCCCGTGGACAAACAGAAACTGCGACACCGCCGCCACGATGCCGGTGCGGTCGGGGCAGGTGATGGTCAGGACCGCAGTGTTGCGCGGGTCGGGCGGGGAGGCCGCCTGGTCAGAAGCCGTCTGGGAGGAGGGAGGCTGGGCCGTCATGTGCGGGCAGGATAGCCGCGCCCCCGGGTGCTACGCTCGGGCGCGTGCAGACGACTCGTGACGCTTCTCTCCCCCCCCTCGCCTACGATCCCGCGCGGCACGCGGCGCTGCTGGCCGACTACTGCCTGACGGCGGGGGCAGGCGAGCGCCTGCTCGTCGCGGGCGGGACGGCGGGCCTGCCGCTGCTGCGCGAGGTCACCCGGGCGCTGCTCACGCGCGGCGCGCGGCCGGTGGTGCGCCTGGACTACCCCGGCCAGGACGACGACTGGGCCGACCTCGCCGCAGACGCGGTGCTGGACCAGGCCCACCCCGCCGACCTCGCGGACGTGGAGGCGCTGGACGGCAGCCTGCGCGTCCTGACGCCGGGGCCGGGGGCACCGGGCGTGGACGCCGCCCGCCGCGCCCGCCTGACCGCCGCCCGCGCGCCCCTCGCCGCCGCCCGCGCGCGGAAAAAATGGAGCCTGACCCTCTACCCCACCGCGCACGCCGCCGCGCAGGCGGGGATGACCGAGGAGGACTTCGGCGCCTTCGTGATGCGGGCGATGTTCCTCGACCGCGCCGACCCGGTGGCCGCCTGGGGCGAGGTGCGCGGGACGCAGGCCCGCCTGATCGAGCGCCTGACGCAGGGCGACCGGGTGCGGATCGAGGCCCCCGGCACCGACCTCACCCTGCGGGTGGGCGGCCGCAGCTGGGCCAACAGCGACGGCAAGCGCAACATGCCCAGCGGCGAGGTCTTTACCGGGCCGGTTGAGGACAGCGCCGAGGGCGTGGTCACCTTCACGGTCCCGGCAGAGTACGGCGGTCAGGTCGTGCGCGGCGCCCGGCTGGTCTTTCGCGCGGGCGAGGTCGTGGAGTTCACGGCCGAGGAGGGCGAAGACGTGCTGCGCGCGGCCCTGGCGACCGACCCCGGCGCGCGGCGGCTGGGCGAACTGGGGATCGGCACCAACTTCGGCATTCAGGTACCGACCGGGAACATCCTCTTCGACGAAAAGATCGGCGGCACCGTCCACCTCGCGCTGGGCCGCTCCTACCCCGAGACGGGCGGCGTGAATGCCAGCGCCATCCACTGGGACCTGATCACCGACCTGCGCGGGCAGGGGCGCCTGAGCCTGGACGGGGAAGTGGTGCAGGAGGGGGGGCGGTTTCTCTGAGGTCCGGCAGCGGCCCGGTCTGGGTGGTCAGCGGGAGTCCCGGCGCGGGCAAGAGCACGGTCGCCCGCGCCCTGCTTCAGCGCTTTGCCCTGGGTCTGCACCTGCCGGTGGACGACCTGCGCGACTTCGTGGTCTCAGGCCACGCGCCGCCGCGCCTGGACCACCCGCCGGAGGCCGCGCGGCAGTTCTGGCTGGCCCGCACCGCCGCCGCGCACACGGCCCGCCTGTACGCGGACGCGGGTTTCGTGGTGGCGGTGGACGACGTGCTGTGGCCCGCCGACCTGGGGCTGTTCACCCCGCACTGGGCGGGGCTGGACGTGCGTCCGGTGCTGCTCGCGCCGGGGCTGGCCGTGGCCCACGAGCGCAACGCCACCCGCACCACCAAGGCCTACGACACCCGCACGCTGGTTCCCCTGATCGACGCCTTGCACCCGCAGATGCCCCCGGACGCCTACCGCGAGGCCGGGTGGGCGGTGGTGGACAGCGCCCGCCTGAGCGCCGAGGAGACGGTGGACGCCCTGCTGGCGCTGGACTGGCCCCGCCCAGCCTAGCCGATCACCTTCTGCACCGTTGTTCTCCAGTCTGGCGGGTACATCACCGCGAACTGGCCCTGGTGGTCGGCCCAGACGCGGGTGAAATCGGCGTAGCTCATCAGGACGTACCCCAGCAGCGGGTCCATCAGGTAGACCTCCTGCCGGGCGTCGTCGTAGCCGGTCACGACCCGCCAGTGCGGAATGACCGCCGTGGACATGATGTGCGATTGCAGCGCGATCAGGGGCAGGCGGGCACGGATCGCGGCGCGCACGGTCCCCAGCGAGCCGCCCCGGTACAGCCGGGCTTCCATGCCGACGCTCGGGGCGAAGTCCACGATGGCCTGGGCCGTCATGTAGGCCCGCTCGTTGGGACGGGTCAGGCGGCTCACGTCGGCCAGCGCGACGTTGATCCCGAAGTACCCCAGCACCTGCGTGAGACTCGCCGGGCCGCAGGCGTTGTAGGTCTGGCGCACCAGCGGCATGCCCGAGAGGACGTAGCCCGCCGGAGACGGGGCCGCGGAAGCCGGGGCACCCCGGGCACCGCCGAGCAGCCCCGCGAGGAGAAGGGGAAGCAGAACACGCACCCGCCCAGCATGGCCGCTCGCCTGTCACAGAAAGCTGCCTGGCCCCGGGGGCGGGTCAGTCCGACCCTACCAGTTCCGCCGCCTGCGCCTCGTCCTCCAGCGGCGCGAACAGCCGCTCCAGGTCGCCGGTCGTGAGCTGGCCCGCGCTGCTCAGGCCGCCGTCGAGCACCCCCCGCGCCAGCGCCGACTTGCGTCCCTGGAGGTCGAGAATCCGCTCCTCCACGCTGCCCGCCGCGATCAGCTTGTAGACGAAGACGGGTTTGTCCTGCCCGATGCGGTAGGCGCGGTCGGTGGCCTGCGCCTCGGCGGCGGGGTTCCACCAGGGGTCGAGGTGGATGACGGTGTCGGCCGCCGTGAGGTTCAGGCCCACGCCCCCGGCCTTGAGGCTGATCAGAAAGATGGGGGCCTCGCCGCCCTGAAAACGCCCGATCTGTGCCGCGCGGTCCCGGGTCTGCCCGGTCAGCTTGGCGTACTCCAGGCCGAGGTCCCGCAGGGTCTCCTCCAGCAGCCCCAGCAGCGTGGCGAACTGCGAGAAGATCAGGATGCGGCGGCCCTCCTCGACCATCTGGGGCAGGTTGGCGGTCAGCCAGTCGAGCTTGGCGCTGCTTCTCACCTCGCGGGCCGCCTCCAAGCGCACCAGCCGGGGGTCGGTGACCGCCTGCCGGAGCTTCAGCAGCGCGTCGAGGATGGCGACGGTGGAGCGGGCCAGGCCCCGGGCGCCGAGTTCCTCACGGACCCGTTCGAGCATGGTCACGCGGACGGTCTCGTAGAGGTCGCGCTGGTCGCCGTCGAGGGTCACGCGCACCGGGATCTCGGTCTTGGGGGGCAGCTCGGTCGCCACCTCGCGCTTCTCGCGCCGCAGGATAAAGGGCCGGACGCGGGCGGCCAGGGCCGCCTGCCGCGCCCGGTCCCCCTGTTTTTCGATGGGCGTGCGGTACAGCTCGCGGAAGGTCTTTTCGTCGTGCAGCAGGCCCGGCGCCAGGAAGTTGAACTGCGACCACAGCTCGCCGAGGTGGTTTTCCAGCGGCGTGCCGGTCAGGGCCAGGCGGTGGCGGGCCGTCAAGGCTCCAGCGGCCTTTGCGGCGGCGCTGCGCGGATTTTTGATGTTCTGCGCCTCGTCGAGAACCAGCAGGTGGAACTCGTGCTCCCGCAGGGCGTCCACGTCGCGCGGAAGCAGCGGGTAGGTGGAGAGCACCAGGTCGTGGTCGGGGATACGGTCAAAGTCGGCCCGGCGGCCGGGGCCGTGCAGGGTGAGCACCCGCAGCCCCGGCGTGAAGCGCCCGGCCTCTGCCCGCCAGTTGCCCAGCACGCTGGTGGGCGCGACCACCAGGCTGGGACGGTCGGCGCGGCCCGAGACCTTCTCGGTCTGGAGGTGGGCGAGGGTCTGGAGGGTCTTGCCAAGCCCCATGTCGTCCGCCAGAATCCCGCCCAGACCGTACTCGCGCAGGAATTGCAGCCACGAGAGGCCCTGGCGCTGGTAGGGGCGCAGCTCGGCGTGCAGGCCCCCCGGCGGCCCGACTTCCGCCACGCCCCGGAACGAGCGCAGGCGGCGGCCCAGGTCGAGCAACCTCTCGGCGCCCAGCCAGCGGGCGTGCAGCGCCTCGTCGAGCGCGGCGAGGCGGGCGGCGTCGAGCAGCGGCAGGCGCAGCGGCCCCGGCGGCAGCTCGCGCAGGTGCAGCTCGACCAGCACGCTGAGCATCGCCCGCACCCGTCCGGCAGGCAGCGCGAGGCGGCGGCCGTCGGGGAGGCGGGCGGGAATCACGTCCTCCTCGCCCAGCGCGGCGAGGGCCTCGGGGGTGAACAGTTCCGGGCGCTCCGCGATCAGCGACACCAGAATCGGAATCAGGCTGTGGCGCTCGCCACCCACCACCACCCCGAGTTCCAGGGTGAACCACCCGCCCTGTTCCCCCGTCTCGCCGTACCAATCCTCGACCTCGGCGTAGCGGTAGGGAAAGCTGGGATCGACCTCGACCCGGAAGCCCTTGGCCTCCAGCCGAGGCACCGTGTCGGTCAGGAAGGTGCGCCAGCGGGCCTCGTCCGCGTAGGCGTACAGGGCGGCGGCGTCCGGGTGGCGCACGTGGTCGCCGCGCGGTTGCAGGCTCTGCAAGCGCCTCAGGCCGGTGCGGGTGAGCTGCCCGGCGGCCCGCTTCTCGGCGGCGGGGTCGCGGACGGCGAGGTGCAGCACGCCGCCCGCGTAGCTCTGGCGCTCCATGTCCAGCGGCTCACCGCCGTAGTGGTGGGCCAGCACCGCCACGCCCAGGCGCTCGTCGTCGGTGGCTTTGCGCCGGGCGTGGCGGCGCGTGATCGGCACCCGTTCCTCGCGCAAGGTCAGGACCGGCTGGTAGGGCAGCGTCTCGCGGCGCACCGGGATGGGCCGGGGCGTGGGCAGGTCCAGCCCCGGAAAGCGGTCGCGCAGGGCGCGGGCAAAGCTGGCGGCCTGCGCGGGGGGCACGGGCGGGGCCTGGCGCAGCGCGTCTTCCAGCGCGGGCGGCAGCGGCGAGGTCACCCGGCCCAGCGTTCCGGCCACCTCGTCCAGGTACCAGCGCGGGGTGGTCGGCAGAATCTGCACGCCGGGCGGCAGCGTCAGCCGGGGCCGCTGCACCCCGCCCCCGTCCAGGTCCCAGGTCAGGGTGGCGGGCCGGTCGGGGCCGGGCGCCAGGGGGGCCGGGCCGCCCGCCCAGTGCAGCCGCCCGCTCTCCAGCAGCCGCGCGAGCAGGGGACCCGTCAGGGGATGGGTGCCCTCCAGCAGCCAGGTCTCCTCCCCACCCCGCACGCGGCTCTGGGCCGCCAGCACCAGCAGGTGCAGCAGGTCCCGGTCCGCACGGGCGTAGGCGGGCAGCAGCCGCGAGTCGGGCACGCTCCCGCCCCCGGTCCAGCGCAACTGCGGCGGCAGCGAGAAAGGCTGGGTCCGCTGCCACTCGCCGCGCACTTCCGTGCCGCGCCAGACACGCAGCGCGAGCGTCTCCCCCGCCCCACGTGCGGGCGGCGGCAGCGAGAGGTCGTAGCGCAGGCTGGAACGCAGGCCCGCGCGGCCCCCCGGACCACTGCCCGCCCCGGCTCCCGGCGCCAGCTCGGAGGTCCGGTCCAGCCACAGCCGCAGCGGGGTCGCCAGCGGCGGGGCCTCGTTCTCGGGCAGCGGGTCGTCCGGGTCTGCCTGCCCGGGCCGGGCCTGATCCGGCGCGGGGCCGTCGGCCTGGGCGTTCCCAGCGCCGCTCGCCTCCAGCGCCCGCTCCAGCGCGGGACTGAGCAGCGCCCGCACGAGGTGGGGACAGCCTTTCTGGCCGCAGCCGCACTCCCCCCCGGTGTAGATGCCGTCCGGGTTCAGCAGGAACTGCTGGCGATAGACCTGCCCCCCCTCCCCCACCGCCGAGCGGCCCATGAAGCCGTGCGGGGTGCGGGTCAGCGCCAGGTCGGTCACGGCGCGGGCCTGCAACTTCAGCCCCGCGCTGACTGCCATCAGGGCGAAAAAGCCCGGAGGAACCCGTTCGAGCCGCATTCCGCCTACACCCGCGTCAGGTCGCGGGGCAGCGGCAGGAACTCGATTTCGGGGTGCTGCTCGGCGGTGTAGTCGAGGTCGTACTTGCTGCGGAACAGCATCACCGGGCGGCCCTGGTCGTCTTCCACGTGGCGGGCAAACCGGGCCACGCTCCCCGCGTCCCCGGCCAGCCAGCGCACCAGCCCGTAGGACGTGACGTGCAGCTCGACCTCCACCCCGTATTCCTCCTGCAAGCGGGCCTGGAAGACCTCGAATTGCAGGGGGCCGACCGCGCCCAGGTAGGGGTCGCGCGCCCCGTCGGTGGGATAGAACACCTGCACGACGCCTTCCTCGGCCAGCTGGGTCAGGCCCTTCATAAAGGCCTTGCGCTTGCCCACGTCCCGCAGGGAGAGGGTGGCGAAGGTCTCGGGCGTGAAGCGTGGGAAACTCGGCAACGTGACCTTGGCGTCCACGCTCACCACGTCCCCGATCTGAAAGACGCCGGGGTTGACCAGCCCCACGATGTCGCCGGGATAGGCTTCCTCGACCTTCTCGCGGTCCTGGGCAAAGAGGGTGTGGGCCTGAGAAAGCCGCAGCTTGCGCCCGGTGCGGGTGTGGGTCACGTCCATGCCGCGCTCGAAGTGCCCGCTCATCACGCGCATGAAGGCGGTGCGGTCGCGGTGCGCCCGGCTCATGTTGGCCTGGAGCTTGAAGACGAAGCCCGCGAAACCCGCGTCGGGCGCCCGTTCGCCCAGGTTCGTCTCCACCGGGCCGGGCGGCGGCGCGAGGTCCACGAAGTTCGCCAGGAAGTGCTCCACCCCGAAGTTGTTCATCGCGGAACCGAAAAAGACCGGGGTCAGTTCACCCGCCAGAAAGGCCGCCGGGTCGAACTCGGGCATGGCGCCCTGAATCAGCTCCACGTCCTCGCGCAGCTTGGCGGCGAGGTCTTTGCCCACCAAGGCGTCGAGTTGGGGGTCGTCCAGGCCCGCCGTCTGCACGGGCGCGCGGTGCTTGCCCCCCGAGGTGCGCTCGAAGGCGAGCACCTGCCCGGTGTGCAGGTCGTACACGCCCTTGAAATCGGGGCCGTCCCCGATGGGCCAGGTCAGCGGCACGGCGGTGATTTTCAGGGTGCCCTCCACCTGGGCGAGCAGCTCGAAGGGGTCCTGGGCGGGGCGGTCCATCTTGTTCACGAACGTCAGGATGGGGATGCCCCGGTTGCGGCACACCGCGAAGAGCTTTTCCGTCTGCGCCTGCACCCCGCGCGCCGCGTCGAGGACCATCAGGGCGGAGTCGGCGGCGGTCAGGGTGCGGTAGGTGTCCTCACTGAAGTCCTGGTGGCCCGGCGTGTCGAGCAGGTTGATGTGCCTGCCCGCATACTCGAAGGTCAGCGCGCTCGACGAGATCGAGATGCCGCGCTGCTGCTCGATGCTCATCCAGTCGGACTTGGTGTGCGAGCGGCCTTCCTTGGCAGTGACGGACCCGGCCTCCTGAATGGCGCCTCCGTACAGCAGCAGCTTTTCGGTGATGGTGGTCTTGCCCGCGTCGGGGTGGCTGATGATCGCAAAGGTCCGCCGACGGGCGATCTCGCGGTGCAGTTCTGAAAGGGGAAGTTCGGGGGTGGTCATGGGAAAACTCCTGCGGCCACAGAGAAGGCCGGGTCTGGGGTCAGGCTGGGGGGAACGAGCGCGACAGCACACTCCTGCGACTCGCGCTACGGGGGCGGGAGGAGAAGCGTCATCCCTCTAGGATACCGCCTGCCGCGCCCGCCTGAACGCCGCCAGCGCCGCGTCGAGGGTGCCCAGCCGCACCTCGATCAGCGTCTGCGGGTCGCGGGGGTAGCCTCCCGCCATCACGGTGACGACCGGAACGCGCGAGCGGGCCGCCCAGCCCAACACCCGGTCGTCGCGCTCGCGCACCCCGGCGGGCGTGAGGGCCAGGCGCCCCAGTTGATCCCCGGCCAGCACGTCCGCCCCCGCGAGGTAAAAGGCGAAGTCGGAGCGGAAGGCGGCCACGGCGGGGGCCACTTGCCGGTCCAGCGCAGCGAGGTAGGCCGCGTCCCCGGTCCCATCGGGGAGGGCCACGTCCAGGCCGCTGCGCTCCTTCTGGAAAGGATAGTTGTTGGCCGCGTGGACGCTGACCGTGAGGGCGCGGGCCTCGCTTGCCAGCAGCGCCGCCGTCCCGTTGCCCTGATGCACGTCCAGGTCGAGGATCAGGATGCGCGCGGCGTAGCGGTGGTCGAGCAGCCAGCGCGCCGAGATCACCACGTCGTTGAGAAAGGAAAAGCCCTCCGCGCGGTCCCGGTAGGCGTGGTGGGTGCCGCCGCCGAGGTTGAGGCCCAGGCCGCAGCTCAGCGCGTCCCGGGTGGCCGCCAGCGTGGCGCCGCTGCCCCCCAGGCCGCGCTCGACGACCGCCGGGGTCCAGGGAAACCCCAGGGCACGTTCCTCCTGCCGCGTCACGTCCCCGCGCCGCCAGCGGGCGAGGTAGGCGGGGTCGTGGACCCGCTCGGCGTCGGCCCAGTCCAGCGGCGGCGCGTCGAGCAGGGGCAGACGCTCGGCGGCCCCCGCGAGCAACCGCTCCAGCCCCTCGCGCCCCAGAAACTGGCGCCGGGGCGGCGCACCGCCCGCGAAGGCCGCGCGGCGAAAGGCGGTCCAGGCGCGGGGCCAGGCGGGGAAAGCGGGCGGAGTCACCCCCGCAGGCTACGGCTAAGCTGGCGGCATGAATGGGCGGATGGACCGGCTGGAGCTGAACAGGCTGGGGCTGCGCGTCCGGGTCGTGCAGGCGCCGATGGCCGGTGGGGTGAGCACCCCCGCCCTCGTGGCGGCGGTGTCGCAGGCCGGGGGGCTGGGGAGCCTGGGCGCCGCGTACCTGACGCCGAGGCAGATCGCGCAGGCGGGCGCGGCGGTGCGGGCGCGGACGGACCGACCTTTCGCGGTGAACCTGTTTATCCCCGGCCCTCTTCCCGAGGTCACGGCGGAGGAAGTGGCGGCGGCGGTGGCCGACCTCGCGCCGCTGCACGCCGAGCTGGGCCTCATGCCCCCGGCGCTGCCGGGGCAGGTGCAGGAGGACTTCGAGGCGCAGTTCCGGGCGGTGCTGGAGTTGCGGCCCGCCGTGTTCTCCTTCGCGTTCGGGCAGCTGGGGGCCGAGAAGGTCGCGGCCCTGCGGGCGGCGGGCATTCTCGTGATGGGCACGGCCACAAGCGGGCTGGAGGCCAGCGCCCTCGCCCGCAACGGTGTGGACGCGGTCGTGGTGCAGGGCGGCGCGGCAGGCGGGCACCGGGGCGGCTGGACGCACGACGGGCTGGAGGACACCCTTCACCTCACCCGGGTGGCCGTGCGGGCGGTCAACGTCCCGGTCATCGCGGCGGGCGGCCTGATGGACGCGGCGGACGTGCGTGCGGCGCTGGGGGCGGGAGCCAGCCTGGCGCAGTGCGGCACGGCCTTCCTGCGGGCGCGCGAGGCGGGCACCTCCGCGCCGTACCGGGCGGCTCTGGCGGCGGCGCGGGTCGGGGACACCACGCTCACCCGCGCCTTCAGCGGCAAGGCGGCGCGCGGCCTGGCCAACCGGGTGACCGCCTCGGTCGGGCGTCCCCTCCCCTACCCCCTCCAGAACGCGCTGACCCGCGACCTCCGGGCCGCCGCCTCGCGGGCAGGCCGCCCCGAGTTCCTGAGCCTCTGGGCAGGCGAGGGCGCCCACCGGGGCCGGGAGGGGACGGCGGCCGAGCTGCTGGCGGGGCTGTGGCCGTGACCTCCCCTGCCGTGACCCTGCGCCCGCTGCGCCCCGGCGACGAGGAAGCCGCCGTGCGCTGGGCCGCCGACCCGGAGTTCTGCCTCGCGGCGGGGTGGACGCCCGGGCTGGCCCCGCGCCTGGTGCGCGCCCACTGGCGGCCCATCGTGGCCGGAAAGGGGCCGGCGTTTCTGCGGCTGGGCGTGGAGGTGCGGGGACGGCTGGTCGGGTACGTGGACCTGGCGGAGCTGACGCGCACCTCGGGCGAGTTCGGCATCGGCATCGGGGAGCGGGCGCTGTGGGGCCGGGGCGCCGGGCTGGAGGCGGGGCAGCGGATGCTCGCCCACGCCTTCGGCCCGCTGGGGCTGGACACGGTCAGCGCCCAGGTCAACGCCCCCAACCTCCGCTCGCACGCGCTGATGCGGCGCCTGGGCTTCCGGGAGGCCGGGCGCGGCGAGCCGGAGGTGTACCGGGGCGAGCTGGCGGGGGTCGTCCTTTACAGCCTCACCCGGCGCGGGTGGGCCGGGGGGACTGGCCGTTCGGAGGGGGCCAGCCCCTCTCCATTCGCCTGAGGGCAGCGGGCGCCCGGAAGCGCACCCTGGGGCATGACCAATTTTCAGGACCTTTCCCAGCAGATCGCGGACGCCGTCGAAACCGCCGCCCACAGCGTCGTCACCGTCCACGCGGCGCGCCCGGTCAGCGGCACCGTCGTGGGACCGGAGCAGGTGCTCACGGCCGCGCACGTTCTGCACGCCGACGACCTCAGGGTCCGCACCCCGGACGGCGGCGAACTCACGGGCACGGTCGTGGGCCGCGACCCGGCGAGCGACCTCGCCCTGCTCAGGGTGCCGGGGCTGGGCGCGCCGTCCCTCGCGCCCGGCACCGGAGCGCGGGTGGGCGAACTGCTGCTCGCGGTGGGCCGCCCGCCGCACGGGGTCCAGGCGACCCTGGGCCTGCTGGAACGCGCGGCGCCCGACCGGGGCTGGCTTCCCAGCGGGGCCGCGCCCTTCCGGGGCGTGAGCGGCGGGGCGCTGGTGGACGCGCGCGGCGGCCTGGTCGGGGTGCTCAACGCGGGGGTGATGCGCGGGACCCTCCTCGCCGTCCCGGCCGGGCGGGCGCTCCGGGTGGCCGACCTGCTCGCCACGGCGGGCCGGGTGCCGCAGGGCTTCCTGGGCATCGCCACCCAGCCGGTTCACCTGCCGGACGTGGGCGGCGGGACCGGGTCCCCGGGACGCGGCCCACGCGGGCGCTGGGCACGCGGCGCGGGCCGGGGCCGGGCCGGGCTGACCGTCGTGCAGGTCGAGGAGGGCAGTCCCGCCGGGGCCGCCGGGCTGCGGGTGGGCGACATCCTGCTCGCGCTGGGCGGCGAGGGCATTCGCCACCCCCGCGAACTGCTGGAGCGGGTGCGCGAGTGGGCGGGCCAGACCCTCACGGCCCGCGTGCTGCGCGGCGGCGAGGAACTGGACGTGACCCTGACCGTGGGCGAGCGCTGAGTCGGCGGGTGCGGGGTCGGCGGGTGCGGGGTCAGCGGGTATCAGGTCGGCAGGTACGGCGCCGAAGCCGGGCGGTGCGGGGCGCGGGACCTTCCCCCGCCGCCTTACCATCGGACATGGTGCCCTTTCCCCGGCCCTCGGTGCGTGTGGCCCTGCATTCGCCCGCGCTGGCGGCGGGGATCGCCTCCCTGCTGCGCGGCGCCGGCCTCCGCGTCACAGACGGGGACGAGGCCGACGTGCTGGTCGTGGACGACCCCTGGCTGCACGACCCGGAGGCGCTGGCGGCAGAGCTGGAGGGCGCGGCGGGCGTGGTGGCCCTCGGCGCCCGCGCGTGGGTGGGCGTGCTGCATGGGGTCGCGCCGGGCGGCTGGGCGGTCCTGGGGACCGACGCCACCCCCGCCGAACTGCTCGCGGGTGTGCTGGCGGCCGCAGCGGGTCTGGCTGCGCTGGCGCCCGGGGACGTGTGGGCGGCGGATGAGGAGCCGGGCGGCGACCCCGGTCCTGCCCCGGTGGGCGTGAGCCTGACCCCCCGCGAGCGCGACGTGCTGGCGCTCCTCGCGGCGGGCCTGAGCAACAAGCGCGCGGCCCGCGACCTCGGGGTCAGCGAGAGCACCGTGAAGTTCCACGTCCAGGCGGTGTATTCCAAGCTGGGCGTGCAAAGCCGCGCGGGCGCCGTGGCGCGCGGGGTGCAGCTCGGGCTGATCAGCGTGTAACCGGAGGCGCCGCAGGCCTCGGCGCCCCAGGTCCCGGCACGGCCGCCGGCCGGCTGGACCCCTGGGGGGCTGCTAGCCTGTCTGTCATGAGCATTCACCTCAACGCCGAACCCGGCCAGATCGCCGAGACCGTCCTGCTGCCCGGCGACCCGCTGCGCGCCCGGCACATCGCGGAGACGTTTTTCGAGAACCCCGTGCAGCACAACTCGGTGCGCGGGATGCTGGGGTACACCGGCACCTACAAGGGCCAGCGCGTCAGCGTGCAGGGCACCGGGATGGGCATCGCCTCGTCCATGATCTACGTTTCGGAACTGATCACCGAGTACGGCTGCCAGAACCTGATCCGGGTGGGCACCTGCGGCTCCTACCAGCCGGACGTGCATGTGCGTGACCTGATTCTCGCGCAGGCGGCCTGCACCGACTCGAACATCAACAACATCCGTTTCGGACAGAAGAACTTCGCGCCCATCGCCGATTTCGAGCTACTGCTGCGGGCCTACAGCGTCGCGCAGGAGCGCGGCTTCACCACCCACGTCGGCAACATCATGTCGTCGGACACCTTCTACCACGACGATTTCGAGCAGTACAAACTCTGGGCGCAGTACGGCGTGCTGGCCGTCGAGATGGAGGCGGCGGGCCTGTATACCCTGGCCGCCAAGCACGGCGTTAAAGCCCTGACGGTCCTGACGGTCTCCGACCACCTCGTGACCCGCGAGGAGACGACCGCCGAGGAGCGCCAGTTGACCTTCAACGGGATGATCGAGGTCGCGCTCGACGCGGCACTGAAGGTGTAAGGCGGGGACAGGGGCGGGGCCGGGCGACACAGATGCTCGCCCGGCCCCGCCTCCCTGTCATCACCTCACGCGGACCCGGCCGGACCCTCCCCCACCCGCCGCAACCGCGCGATGAAAAACCCGTCCAGGCCGCCTTCGGGAACCGTCAACACCCCGTCTCCGGCGGGCACGGTGGGGAGGCCGAGGTCCGGCAGGGCTTCCGGCGCGAACTCGGGATGACCCTCCAGAAACCCGCGCACGACGTCCGGTCCCTCCTGCGGGGTCACGCTGCACACGCTGTAGACCAGCAGGCCGCCCGGCTCCACCAGCGCGGCGGCGTGCGGCAGCATCCGCGCCTGGAGGGCCGCCATCTCGCCGGCCGCCTCCGGGGTCAGCCGCAGCTTGATCTCGGGGTGGGAGCGCAGGGTGCCGCTGCCGGTACAGGGGGCGTCGAGCAGCACCAGCGGGGCGGGCGGCAGCGTGAGCGGCGTGGTCAGGTCGTGGGTCACGAAGTCGGCGCTCAGGCCCAGGCGCCGCAGGTTGCCCCGCGCGGCGCCGTGCTTGCGGGCGATCAGGTCCACGCTGGTCACCTTGGCCCCCCGCGCCGCGAGCATGGCGGCCTTGACCCCCGCGCCGCCCGCCAGGTCGTGGACGCGCCGCCCGGCCACGTCCCCCAGCGCGTCCACGACGGCCAGGCTCGCGGGGTTGATAGGCTGGGCCTGCCCCGAGCGGTAGGCCGCGCTCTCGCGCAGCGGGCGGGCCAGCGTGACCCGGTCGGCACCGTTGGGGCCGGGTTCGACGGTGCTGCCCTCGGCCTCCAGCGCCCGCGCGCCCTCCTCCGAGAGGCTCAGCCAGAGGGGTTGCGGCTCCAGCAGGTCGGCCATCACGGCGTCCGCCCGCTCCCCGTAGGCCGCCTGAAATGTCGTGATCAGCCAGCCGGGCAGGGCGTGGCGGGTCTCCGGGGTCTCGGCGGGGCGCTCGACGCGGCGCAGCACGGCGTTGACCAGCCCGGGCGGGGCCAGCCGCGCCAGCCGCGCGAGGTTGACGTACTCGCTGACCACCGCGTGCGGGGGCGTGCCCAGCACCAGCCGCTCGAAGGTGCCCGCCAGCAGCAGCGCCCGCGCCTTGGGGTGCGTCTCGCCGCGCAGCAGCGGGGCCAGGGCCGCGTCCAGGGTGGGCGCGTGACGCAGGGTGCCGTAGACCAGATGGGTCGCCAGGCCGGAGTCGCGGGCGGGCAGCCGGGCCGCCTCCAGCGCCGCGTCGAGGGCCGGGGCCGCGAAGGTCTCGCCCGCCAGCACGCGCGTCAGCACCCGCACGGCCAGCGCGCGGGCCGGATTGTAGGTCGGGCGGGAGGCAGTCACCGGGGCAGGATACGGGACGGGGCGGCGGGCCACAGCGGGAGAGCGCCTCAGCCTCAGCCGCGCTGCCCGGTCACCCGTTCGGCGGGCGCGGGCCGCAGCTGAGGCCGGGCCAGCAGCAGCCACCCCAGCAGGGCCAGCAGCACGCCGCCGCTGAGCAGGTACGGCGCCGCGTGCCCGGCGCCCTGGTACAGCCCGGTGCCCAGCAGCGGCCCGGTCATGCGGCCCAGGGCCAGCGCGCTGCTGTTCAGGCCCGCGACGGCGCCCTGCTGGTCCGGTCCCGCGCTCAGCGAGAGGGCCGCGCTGAGGCTGGGGCCGAGCACGGCGCTCCCGACCCCGATCACCCCCAGCGCGGCGGTGATGCCCCAGGAGGTCTGCCCCAGCGGCAACAGGAACATTCCCGCGCCCATCACCAGCAGCCCGGCCATGATCAGCGGGCCGGGGGCGAACTTGCGGCTCAGGGGCCGCATCGCCCCGCCCTGCACGGCGGCGGCCAGCAGGCCGAAGACAGCGAGCATCCCCCCGACCGTGCGCGCCGTCTCACCCGCGTCCAGCCGCAGGGTGTCTTGCACGTAAAACCCGATGGTCTGCTCCATGCCCACGCTGGCGAGCGTGTACAGGGCGCTCACGGCCAGAAACAGCCCGATCAGCGGCGAACGCAGCAGCGTGCGGCGTTCGCCGCTGGGAGCCGGAGCCGCGTCGGCGCGCCGGGTCTCAGGCAAGACCCGCCAGGCGGCCAGGGCGGTGAGCAGCCCCAGGCCCGCGCTGAAGAAGATCGGCACCGTCAGCCCGAACCCCGAGAGCAGCGCCCCCAGCGCCGGGCCGAACACCACGCCCAGCCCGAACGCCGCCCCGATCAGCCCCAGCGCGGCGGCGCGGTCTTGTTCGGAGCTGAGGTCGGCCATCATCGCCTGGGCCGTGGGGAGGGTCGCGCTCGACAGCAGGCCGCCCAACAGCCGCGAGGCCACCAGCAGCGCGAAGAGGGTCCCCCCCGCCAGCACCCCCTGCATGCCCAGCAGCGCCAGCCCCCCGAACAGCCCGAAACTCAGCGAGAAGCCCACCAGACCCAGCAGCAAGACCGGCTTGCGCCCCACCCGCTCGCTGCGGCTGCCCCACACGGGCGAGAACACGAACTGCGCCAGGCTGTAGGCGGTCGAGAACCACCCGATCTGCGTCTCGGTCAGGCCCAGTTCCCGCCCCAGCGGCGCGATGATCGGAAACAGCACGCTCAGGCCCAGCATGGCGATGAAGATGGTCAGGAACAGCAGCAGCTTGGGACTGAGCGGGCCGCGTGAGGGGGCGGGAGCGGCGGTCATACCCGTCACTCTAGCACGCCGCCTGACCGCTCGGTCAGTCCTCTGTCCTGTCTTCTGGGGCGAGACGTAACCCGGGATTTCCAGGGCGGCGCCTCCACCCCGACGTTTTCTTGAAGCGAGTCCAACAAGATGATCTTTTCCTGACATGGACGTTAAAAAAGTCCTGCGCCCAGGCTGTTGTCAAGGGGTGGTCAGGTTGCCTATACTGTGGAGGCCACTGAACTGACTCCCGCTCCGGCTGCTGCGCCGGGACAGGACGGGTCGACACCCCGGGGAGTCGGTGCGGCCGCTTGCCTGAGGCTTGCGGGTGCAGCTTGGTTTCAGCGGCTGTTCACGACCGTCCACCATCTGGAAGCGGTTCAACCGCCCCTAAGAGGAGTCCGCATGAAAAAAGCTCTGACCATTCTGTCTCTCGCCCTGCTGGGCAACGCCAGCGCCGCCACCATCACGGTCTGGACGCACTTCGGCAGCGGCGAGCTGACCTGGCTCAAGGACCAGGCCGCCGACTTCAAGAAGAAGACCGGTCACACCGTCAACCTCGTCAGCGTGCCTTTTGACAACATCCCTGACAAGATGATCCAGAGCGCGCCCAAGGGCCAGGGACCGGACCTCGTCGTGACCCTGCCCCAGGACCGCCTGGGCCAGCTGGCGGCGGCGGGCGTGATTGAGCCGATGGACAAGTACGTGACCAGCCGCAGCGACCTGGACCGCACGGCCCTGAGCGCGATGACCTACAAGGGCAAGCTGTTCGGCCTGCCGATGTTTGCCGAGTCGGTCGCCCTGGTCTACAACAAGAAGCTGGTGCCCACGGCCCCCACCACCTGGAACGCCTTCCTGAGCACCGCGCAGAAGAACACCGGCAACGGCCGCTTCGGCTTCCTGATGGACCTGGGCAACGCCTACCAGAACTACGGCTTTATCAGCGCGTACGGCGGGTACGTGTTCAAGAACAGCGGCGGCACCCTGAACACCAAGGACGTCGGTCTGGCCAACGCGGGCGCGGACAAGGCCGCCGGGTTCATGAACGACCTGCGCTACAAGTACAACCTGGTGCCCGAGGGCGTGGACGGCGGCGCTGCCAAGAGCGCGTTCGTGGACGGCCGCCTCGCCATGCTGCTGACCGGTCCCTGGGACATGAGCGACATCAAGAAGGCGGGCATCAACTACGGGATCGCCACCTTCCCGACCCCTCCCGGCGCGAGCGGCAAGTGGAGTCCTTTCGTGGGCGTGCAGGGCGCCATGCTCAGCGCCTACAGCAAGAACAAGGCCGTGGCCGCGCAGTTTGCCCGCTCGATCGTGACTGGCGACGCGCAGGTGGCCTTTAACAAGGCGGGCGGGCGCATTCCGGTCAGCCTGAGCGCGCGCACCAAGCTCAAGAGTGACCCGGTGGTCGCGGGCTTCAGCAAGACCATCAGCGCGGGCACCCCGATGCCCAACGTGGTCGAGATGGGCGCGGTGTGGGGTCCCTGGACCAACGCGGTGGCGCAGAGCGTGCAGCGCCCCAACCAGAACTACACCCAGATTCTCGACAAGGCCGTGCAGGAAATCAACAGCGCCATCAAGTGATGATGGCGAGGAGAGGGGCGGGCAGCACCAGCCCCCTCTCTGACGCGGTGGACGGGCCTGGCGGCTCGTTCACCGCGTTTTTGTTTCGGCCAGCGCTGGCCTATGCTGCGGCCAGCCGGGGTTTTCTTCCCTCGCCCGCGTCTGGCGGCCCCGGCCCCCGACTCCCCCACCCGCTTCACCCTGTCCGAGGAGGCCTGCCCCGCTTATGACCGCGACCCTGCCCCGTTCTCCGCGTTCCGCCGCGCCGCCCGACGGCGCTCGCGGCTTTCTCCTGGCCATTCTCGTGCTGCTGGTGCTGCTGGGCGGCGCGGTGCTGGTGGGCTGGCTGCTGTCGGGCCTCACGGCCCGCGCGCTGCCAGAGGCGCCCCCCTACCTGATTCTGGTCTACACCCTGGGCGCCCTGATTCTGGGGATGCCCGTGGTCGCGCGGCTCTTTCCCTGGATGGTCAACTGGTACTACCTGGTGCCCGCGCTGGTGTTTCTGGCGGCCTTCACGGTGCTGCCCATCGTGCTGACGGTGAACTACGCCTTTACCAACTACAGCGGCCAGAACAGCGGCAACCCCGACTCGGGCGTGCGGACGGAAGTGGCCCTGAGCGCCGACCGCCGCACCGTGGAACTGGCCGAGCTGCCGGAGGGGGACAACGTCGCCGAGTACCTGCGCTGCGCGGCGCCGAACTGCGCGGGCGACACGCTGGTGCTGTACGACGAGGACGCCTCGGTGCCGGTGCGCGCCGAGATCGCCCGGGCCGGGGGCACCACCGTGACCCTGGCCGCGCCGGTCGCCGCGAGTTTCCAGCCGGTCAGCGCGACCCGGCTCAACCGCTACGAGTACGTCGGGCTGGCGAACTTCCGCGAGATCTTCGCCCGGGCCTCCAGCGCCCTGTGGCCGGTCTTTCTCTGGACCCTGGTGTTCGCCTTTTCGACGGTGGTGATCAACGCCATCGCGGGGCTGATCCTGGGCATCTTGCTGTACAACAAGCGGCTCAAGGGCCGCAACATCTACCGCACCCTGCTCTTTTTGCCGTGGGCGATTCCCGCCGTCATCAGCGTGCAGATGTGGGGCGCGCTGCTCAACCAGCAGTTCGGCATCGTGAACAAGTCGCTGGGCCTCTTGGGGCTGGCCGCCGTGCCCTGGCTGACCGACCCGCTGTGGGCCAAGATCAGCGTCATCTTGGTGAACCTGTGGCTGGGCTTTCCGTACATGATGACGGCGACCATCAGCGCGCTGGCGACCATCAACGACGACCTGTACGAGGCCGCCAGCATCGACGGGGCCAGCCGCTGGCAGCAGATTCAGGCGATCACGCTGCCGCTGCTGCGCAACTCGTTCACGCCGATCTTGCTCTCGGGGTTCGCCTTTAACTTCAACAACTTCGGCGTGATCTACCTGCTCACCACGACCGCGCCCGGCGGACCGGGCGGGCCGCCCGTGGAAGGCCAGGACGCCATCGCCGGGGCGACCGACATCCTGCTGACCTGGGGCTACAAGACAGCGTTCGCGTCGCAGGGCGGGCAGAACTACGCGCTGGCCAGCGCCATCGCCCTGATCATCTTCTTTCTCACGCTGGCGATCAGCCTGGTGAACTTCAGGGCCGCCGGCGTCTTCAAGGAGGCCCGCCGATGACGACCGCGCCGCAACCTCCCCGCTCCGGCACCCAGGCGCTGCCGCCCGGCGGCTATGTCCACCGGGAACCCGGGCCGCTGCGGCGCGCCCTGCCCTGGCTGGGCCTGGCCGCCCTGGCCGTGGGTTTCGTGGTGCTGGGGTATTTCCTGGTGCAGAGTATGCAGGGGCGCCAGCGCAGCTTCTCGATCTACTACGTGGAACAGGGCTGGCTGCGGTTCTTGCTGTTCTTGCTGGCGGCCAGCGGTGTGCTGGCCCTGACCAGCCTGATCGGGCAGCGGCTCGGGCAGGCGCGCACCGGCCGCAAGATCAGTTACGCGGCGGTGCTGGGCGACCAGCTCACCCACCTCTTTCTGATTCTGGTCGTGCTGGTCGCCGTCTACCCGCTGGTATACGTCTTGATCGCCGCCTTCGATCCGCGCAACAGCCTCTTCGCGTTTCCGGACTTCGAGAATCCCAACATCCTCTACCGTTCGGGCCTGCTGCCCAATCTGGACGTGCTGAGCCTGGAAAACTTCACGCGGCTGTTCGCGGGCCTGACGGTGCCCGGGTGGCAGGTCGCGCTGGCGGCGCTGGGGGGCGCGGCGCTGGCGGCGCTGCTGCTGCTGGCGCTGGTGGCCCGCCTGGGCCGCGAGAGCGCCGGGCTGGCGCGGGCGCGGGGCTGGGCGATGGGGCTGCTGATCGCCGCCGTGGCGCTGCTGGTCGCCTTCGTGGTTCCGGCGCAGTTTACCGGCGCCGACAACGAGAGCAAGTTCTTGCTGTCGGTCCGCAACACCATGCTGGTCTCGGGCCTGACCGGCCTGCTGGCGATCCTGCTCTCCACGACCGCCGGGTACGCGATGGCGCGGCTGCGCTTTTCGGGCCGCTTCCAGATGCTGCTGTTTTTCATCTTTATCCAGATGTTCCCGGTCTTCCTGGCGCTCGTCGCGGTGTACACCCTGATGGTGCTGCTGGGCCTGACCAACACCTTTACCGGGTTGATCCTGGCGTACTCGGGGGGTGCGATCGCCTTTAACACCTGGATTTTCAAGGGCTACGTGGAGTCGCTGCCCGAATCGCTGGAGGAAGCGGCGATGGTGGACGGCGCGACCCGCTGGCAGACCTTCCTGCGGGTGGTGCTGCCCCTTTCCGGGGGCATGCTGGCCTTTATCTTCCTGAATCAGTTTATCGGCACCTACGCCGAATTTATCCTGGCCAACGTGCTGCTCACCGGCGTCGAGAAATGGACCGTCGGCGTGATGCTGCTGAGCTTTACCCAGGGCCAGTTCTCGACCAAGTGGGGCGTTTTCGCGGCGGCCGCCACGCTGGGCGCGCTGCCGATCATCGCGCTGTTCTACGGCTTCCAGCGCTACTTCGTGGGCGGCACGCTCGCGGGCGGCGTCAAGGAGTAAGGAATAAGGAGTCAGGCTTTCGCCCCTGCTCCTCCCGCGTCAGAGGCCCCCGGTTACGCGCCGGGGGCCTCTTCGCGGTCCGGGCCGCTTACGGGTTGGCCTGCCGCCACGCCCGCGTCAGGTCCCGCGCCTGCACCCGCCCCAGCGCGCCCAGCGCCGCCTCGAAGGCCTGGCCTGTGCGCCGCTCGGAGTGAATGTCGTTCCACGAGGAGGCGAAAGCGGGGGAGGCCGCACCTCCGCCGCCCCCCGCCAAGCCGACCCGCAGACCCATGACGTAGCTGTAGGCCGGGTCCCCGAAGCCGATATAGGTCCGGGAATCGAGATAGCGCACCTCGACGCTCAGGCGCGTGGCGCCCCGGTGCTGGCGGCAGGAGGCGCGGACCTCGTGGCGCACCCGGCCCTCCCGCAGCGCGCCCAGCAGCGCCGCGTACAGCGCCGGGCGCAGGCGGCTCGCCTGACGCTGCCGGGCGGCGGGCACACCCACAAACGTCACGGCCGCCGAGGACGGGTCCAGGCACAGCACCGCGCCGCGCAGCTGAACCCCGGCGCTCTCGCCGTGGGCGGCGGCCCAGGTCCCCCCCAGCGCGGCCCCCAGCAGGCCCGCCGCCAGCATCCAGCGGTGAGCGGTCACCCGCCCGCCACCTGCGGCTGTCTCTGACCTCTCCCGGCGCATGGATTCAGCCTACCGCAAGCCCCGGAAGGCCGTGAGGGTGCCCCGCGCCTCGCCAGGTCCGGGAGCGGCAGAGCACGGGTCACGGGTTCCCGGCGCAGGCGAGGAGTAGGCTACCCGGCGTGACTCGCCCGTCCCGCCGCTTCTGGATGGACCGCTTCCGGCCTCCCCAGCTGATCGCCCTGTCCTTTGCCGCCGCGATCCTGATCGGTACCCTGATTCTGGAGTCGCCCTTCACGCACGAGCCGGGTGTCCGGGTCACCTTGTTGCAGGCGCTGTTCACGGCGACCAGCGCGACCTGCGTCACTGGCCTCAACGTGCTCGATCCGGGCGGCACCTTCAACCGGGCGGGCGAGTGGACCCTGCTGCTGCTGATTCAGCTGGGCGGGCTGGGGCTGCTGACCTTCGGGACCCTCTTCGCCTCGCTGCGCGGGCAGCGGGTGGGGGTCGAGGAGCGGCTGCGGGTGGCCCAGCAGGTCAATGTCACCGAGTTCGCCAGCGTCACGCGGGTCGTGCGCGGCATCTTCGCCTTCACGCTGGTCTCGGAGCTGGTCGGCACCCTGCTGCTGATGTGGCGCTTCGTGCCGGCCGAGGGCTGGGGCAAGGGAACCTTTTCCGCCCTGTTTCATTCGGTGAGCGCGTTCAACAACGCGGGCTTCGGCCTGTATCCCGACAACCTGATTTCCTTCGCGCAGGATCCGCTGGTGCTGCTGACCACCAGCGCCCTGTTTATCCTGGGCGGGCTGGGGTATCTGGTGCTGCTGAGCCTGTCTCTGTATGCCGCCGCGCCGCGCCGCCATCCGCTCGCGCTCAACACCCGCATCATCGTGTGGACCACGCTGGGGCTGATCGCGGTCGGGGCGGCGACCGTCACGGCGCTGGAGTGGAACAACCCCGGCACGCTGGGGCCGCTGGGCACCGCCGGCAAGCTGCTGAGCGGCTACTACCAGGGCGTCTCGCCGCGCACGGCAGGCTTCAACTCGGTGGACTACGGGGCGATGCTGCCGGGCAGCCTCTTTGTCACCATGCTGCTGATGTTCGTGGGCGGCAGCCCCGGCTCGACGGCGGGGGGCATCAAGACCACCACCTTTTACGTGCTGCTCTCCAGCGTGTGGGCCAGCGTGCGCGGACAGGCCGAGAACAACGTCTTCGGGCGGCGCATCGAGTTCGACTACGTGCTGCGGGCCAGTGTGGTCGCGGCGCTGAGCCTGGTCGTGGTGACGGGCGGCGTCTTCTTGCTGCTGGTCACCAATCCCCAGCTCCCCTTCGTCAACCTGGCTTTCGAGGGCTTTTCCGCCTTCGGCACCGTCGGCCTCTCGATGAACACCACCCCCCAGCTCAATGTGGCCGGGCAACTGATCGTGATCGCGCTGATGTACCTGGGCCGCATCGGGCCGCTGACCTTCGCCATCGCCTTTGCCCAGCAGGGCCGCCTGGGCGTGCGCTACCCGGCCGACAAATCCATCCTGATCGGCTGAGCCGGGGAGGGCCGCCGGCGCCTCGGCGTCTCAGCGTCCGGGCGCGGCCGGGACCTCGCCGCTGGCCTGGGCGGCCCGGCGGACCAGCGGCAAGATGGTCAGGCCCTGCACGGCGATGGTGAACAGCACGACGGCGTAGGTGGCGGTCACGAGGTGGGTGCGGGCCGGATGGTCCGGCAGCCCCAGCGCGAGGCTGATGGCGATGCCGCCCCGCAGTCCTCCCCAGGTCAGCAGCCGCACCGTGTAGGGACCGTATCCGTCACGCGCCCGCACCAGCGCGAACGGCAGCGCCACACTGATCCAGCGGGCCGCCAGCGCCAGAGCGATCAGCCCCGCGCTGGCGATCAGTTGCCGCCCGGTGGTTTCGGTGAGCAGCACGTCCAGCCCGATAAAGGCGAACAGCAGGATGTTGAGCACCTGATCGACCGTCTCCCAGAAGCCCTCGATATGGGCGCGGGTCTCCTGACCGAACGCCGCGTCCTTGGTGGCCGAGATGACCAGCCCCGCGACCACCATCGCCAGCGGCCCGCTGACCCCCAGCGCGGTCGCCGCGACGTAGCCGCCGATCACCAGCGCGAGCGTGAGCAGCACCTCCACCGCGTGCTGCTCGATGCTGCGCAGCAAGGCGTACCCCACTCCCCCCAGCAGCCCCCCGAACAGCAGGCCCCCCAGCGCCTCGCGCACGAAGAGGGTGAGTGCGCCCACCACCCCCGGCTCGGCGTGGCTGCCCCCGATCCCGGCCAGCCCCGCCAGCACCAGAAAGATCACGACGCCCACCCCGTCATTAAAGAGGCTCTCGCCCGCGATCAGGGTCTCGATGCGGGCGGGGACCCTGGCCCGCTTCAGCAGGTCGAGCACCGCGACCGGGTCGGTCGGGCTGATCAGGGCACCGAACAGCAGCGCCCACACCAGCGGCACGTCCAGCCCCACCAGCCCGAACAGGAAGTGCGCCCCGAAGCCGATCAGTCCGGTGCTGATCAGGGTGCTCAGCAGCGCCAGCGTCAGGATGCTGACCCGCTGCCGCACCAGCTGCCGGGCGTTGAGGCCCAGCGCCCCCGCGAACAGCAGAATGCTGAGAATTCCGTTCAGGACGAAGTCGGTAAAATCCAGGGTTTCCAGCAACCCCGCCGCCCAGCCGCGCAGGCCCGGTACCCCCAGCGCGTCGAGCGCGATCAAGCCGATGCTCGCCACCGCGCCCGCCAGCGTCACGCCCACTGTGGTCGGGAAGTGCCAGAACCGCTCGTTGAGGTACGCCAGCCCAGCAGTCACACACAGCAGCACGGCGAACGCGGTCAACATGTGCCCACTCTAGAGACTGGAGCCTGAAACGTGGACCCTCAGACAGCGGCGGCGCCTGCCGGGCACAGCTCGTAGAGCGAGTAGCCGATCTGCATCAGCACGACCGGCATCAGCGGCTGGATCAGCCCGCGCGACTCGAGCTGCATGATCGCCTCGGCGTCCACCGGCACACCCCCCAGCCGGTAGGCGGGCACCACCGGGTTGCCGTCGGGGCAGACACGTTCCAGAACCGTTCCGGCCCTCATGCGGGCCAGGACGCGGCACTGTTCGGGCGTCAGGGTCATGCCCCACGATAGGAGGCGGCGTCTGACGGTGATCTTAAAACGCCTGAGAAATGAACCCTCCCCCAAGCCTCTCGCCCCAGGTGAGCGGACCATGCGGCCACGCTGAGGTGTTGCGGCGCGCGGGGGCAGCCCCGGGCGGGGTCAATCGCCTGGACTCACGAACTGCTCCTGGAGCAGCCGCAGCAGGTCCAGCCCCTGCTCACGGGTGAGGGTCAACTCCTGCGCCCCGACTCCGTAGCGGTCCACGGAGAGGTAGAGGCCGTCGCGGGTGGGGCAGACGTGCAGGCGGCCAGCTTGCGTCCGGTAGGAGGTCAGCGGAGGAAGCGGATCGAGGATGGTCATGCGTGACACGCAAACTAGGATTCCGGGTCTGACGTGGCCCTGACTGGGCCGCCCCCCGCTGTACGAAACGCCCCAGTCCCAACCGCCGAGTTAACGACTGGAAAGCAAAAAGAAGCGCCCTCCAGGAGGGCGCGTGGTGGTAGAACCGAGGGGATTTGAACCCCTGACCCCTACCGTGTCAAGGTAGTGCTCTACCCCTGAGCTACGGTTCTCCATGCAGGTCGTCTGCGGGGTAAATGTTGGAGGCGCTGACCGGACTCGAACCGGTGGTGGAGGTTTTGCAGACCTCTGCCTTACCACTTGGCTACAGCGCCGTTGCCTTCGCCGTGGGGCGGCTGGAGGGTCCGTCCTCTCCCAGCGGAGGGAATGTTAGCACGCACTTTTCAGGCTGTAAAGGTGGGGCGGCCGAGCCGGAAGCAGGGGCGGGGGCGTAGAGTTGAGGCTGTCATGAACAGACTGTGGCTGGCTGGCCTGGGAGCGCTGCTGCTGGGCGCGTGTGCGCTCTTGCCGGGTTCCGCGAATCCCCCCGCGAACCCGTTCGTGCAGGGGCGGACCCTGAACATCGCGCACCAGGGGGGCGAGGGGCTGCGGCCCAGCAATACGCTGCTCGCCTACCGCAACGCCGCCTCGCTGGGGGCCGACATGCTGGAGATGGACATGCACGCCACCCGCGACGGCGTGCTGGTGCTCTCGCACGACGCGGCGCTCGACCGCCTGACCAACGTGCGCGGCCGCATCCCGGAGCTGACGCTGGCGCAGGTGCGGGCCGCCGACGCGGGGTACGCCTTCTCGCTCGACGGCGGGCGCACCTTTCCTTTCCGGGGCCAGGGGGTGCAGGTCGCGCAGCTCTCGGAGGTGCTGAGCGCCTTTCCGGCCCTGCCCATGATCATCGAGATCAAGCAGGCCTCGCCCAGCCTCGCCGCGCCGTTTTGCCGGGCGCTGAGAGACGCGGGGGCGACCCGGCGGGTGATCGCCGCGAGCTTCAGCGACGTGGCCCTGAACGAGTTCCGCGCCGCCTGCCCCGAAGTCATGACCAGCATGACCGAGCGCGAGCTGAGGCCCCTGGTGCTGCTG
This sequence comes from Deinococcus budaensis, assembly GCF_014201885.1. NCBI lineage: Bacteria > Thermotogati > Deinococcota > Deinococci > Deinococcales > Deinococcaceae > Deinococcus > Deinococcus budaensis. The sequence continues at coordinate 382,640 of NZ_JACHFN010000002.1, forward strand.
AGCAAAGTTGGCCTGGCGCGGCTGGCACCCGTACGGGGCCGCGCCGCCCAGGTGCCGGTGCGCGCGGGCCGCATTGAGGTGGTCACGCCGGGCTTCGTGCGGGCGATGCAGGCGCGCGGGGTCGCCGTGCAGGTCTGGACCGTCAACGACCCGGCCGAGATGCGCCGCCTGATCCGCCTGGGGGTGGACGGCATCATCACCGACCGGCCCGACCTGCTGGAAGAAGTGCTGACCAGGGAAGCGCAGGGGCGGTGAAGGAAGCCGCGCCCCCGTTGCCCTCCCAGGATGGTCAGGGGCAGGACCGCCCCCAGATCAGCGGTTCACGAAGTCGCGCACCTGGGCATAGACCGTGCTGCTCTGGTAAAGCTGGCTGTGGGTCAGGCAGGCGGTCTGGGTGTTCGCGGCGCCGCTGAGGAGCACGCTCTGATCCGGGTTGATGATCTCGTCGCACGGGGACCACCAGGTGCCGTAGCGGGACACGCCGGGGGTCTCGTCGGGGCTGTTGAGCGCCGTCAGGAAACTGGACCCCTGGCGCATCTCCACGCAGGAGGCGTCAAGGCAGGCGAGGGCGAAATCGGTGCCGTGGTTGGGACCCCCCAGCGAGACCCAGGCGTCCACCTTCACGTCGCCGCCGAGATTCTTGAGGTAGTAGCGCGAGGACAGCCCGCCCATCGAGTGGGTGATCACGTCGACGCGGGCGGCCCCGGTCTGGGTCAGAATCTCGTCGACCTTCTGCCGGATCAGGTCGGCGGTCACCGCGTTGGACTGCCGGGTGTCGTAGCTCCAGGCGAACAGCCCCGCGTCGGTCCAGCCGTCGCGCTTGAAGTTGCCGACCATCGTGGTCCAGACCGATCCGCTGGAGTTGTAGCCGTGGACAAACAGGATGGGGTCGCGCGTCGGCGCAGGAGCCGGGGCCTTGCGCGCCTGGGCCTGCAAGCCCGCCGCCGGGCCGGGCGGGGTCGTGCCTCCACAGGCCGTGAGCAACGCTGCCGAACCGGCCATCAGGGCCGCCACCTTCCAGAATCGGGTCATCAAAGACTCCTTGCAGGACTGCTGTGGATTTTGAAGATGGCCCAGCGTAGCGGGCTAGGGCACTGGGTTCAAGCTGCTGGGACAGCAAGAGGCCGCCCCCACCCCTCGGGGATGGCCCAGATCGGTTGAACCCAGAGAACTCAGGCGCGGGTGCGGACGCGCTCCTGCAACTCGGCGAGCAGCGCCGAGAAATCCACGCCCTTGCGCTCCCGGTGGCCTTCCGGGGTGCGTTCACGCACGCTGACCTCGCGCCGCGCCTCTTCCTGATCCCCGACGATCAGCATCACCGGGATCTTGGAGAGTTCCGCCGTGCGGACCTTGGCGTTCATGCGGTTGGCGGAATCGTCCACTTCGGCCCGCATTCCGGCGGCCTTGAACTCGTTGGCGAGTGTCTCGGCATAGGGAATGTGGCGGTCGGCGATGGGGATGATCATGACCTGCCGGGGCGCGAGCCACAGCGGGAAGTCGCCGCCGTAGTGCTCGATCAGGATGCCCACGAAGCGCTCCAGGCTGCCGAAGGGCGCACGGTGGATCATCACCGGGCGGTGGTCCTGACCGTCTTCCCCCGTGTAGGAGATGTCGAAGCGTTCGGGCAGGTTGTAGTCCACCTGAATGGTCCCGAGCTGCCACTCACGGCCCAGCACGTCCTTCACCACGAAGTCGAGCTTGGGGCCGTAGAAGGCGGCGTCGCCGGGTTCGACCGTGTAGGGCAGGCCGACTTCCTCCACCGCTTCCATGATCTGCGCCTCGGCCCGGTCCCACTGGGCGGGGTCGCCCACGTACTTGTCGGACTCGGGGTCGCGCACGCCCACCCGGAAACGCACGTCCTCCATGCCGAAGGTCTTCAGAACGAGCACCGTGAGGTCCAGTACGTCGAGGAATTCCTTCTTGAGCTGGTCCGGCCGGGCGAAGATGTGCGCGTCGTCCTGGGTAAAGCCGCGCACGCGGGTCAGGCCGTTGAGTTCGCCGCTCATCTCGTAGCGGTACACCGTGCCGAACTCGGCCAGCCGCACCGGGAGGTCGCGGTAGCTTCTGGGCTTGCTGGCGTAGATCCGCACGTGGAAGGGGCAGTTCATCGGCTTGAGCATGTACTGCTCGTCGTCCACGTCGATGGGGTTGAACTGGCTCTCGGCGTAGTAGGGGTAGTGCCCCGAGGTGCGGAACAGGTCGAGGTTGCCGATGTTCGGCGTCACCACACCCTGATACCCCCGCTGGAACTGCTGCTCGCGCAGGAAGCGGCTGAGTTCCTCGCGCAGCACCGTGCCGTTGGGCAGCCACAGCGGCAGGCCCTTGCCCACCATCGGGTCGATGGTGAACAGTTCGAGTTCGCGGCCCAGCTTGCGGTGGTCGCGCCGCTTGGCCTCCTCCAGCCGCTCGAGATACTCGTCCAGCTCCTTTTGCGTGGCGAAGGCGACCCCGTAGATGCGCTGGAGGATCGGGTTCTTCTCGCTGCCGCGCCAGTACGCGCCCGAGGTGCTCATCAGCTTGAAGGCGGCGGGGAGCTTGCCCGTGTTGGGGAAGTGCGGCCCCCGGCACAGGTCCACATAGTCGCCCTGCTGGTAGAGGGTGATCGCCTCGCCGTCGGGCAGTTCGCGGATGAGTTCGGCCTTGTAGGGGTCGTGGGGAAACTGCGCCAGGGCCTCATCCTTGCTCACCTCGCGGCGGGAGAAGTCCAGGCCGCGCGAGAGGATGTCGCGCATCAGGCGCTCGATTTCGGGCAGGTCTTCCTCGCGCAGGGCTTCGGGCAGATCGAAATCCTGATACCAGCCGTTCTCGATGGCGGGGCCGACACCGCGCTTGATCGTCTCGGGACCGTAGCCTTTCGCCTGGTAGAACTCGCCCACCGCCTGGCTCATCACGTGGCCCAGCGAGTGCCGGAAGAGGGGGGCGGCCTCGGCGGGGTTCTTCTTGGTGATCAGGGTGATGCTCGCGCCGTCGGGCAGCGGGGACATCAGGTCCACGAGATCACCGTTCGCGGTCGCGGCCAGCGCGTCCTGGGCGAGGCGGGGGCCGATGGCGCGGGCGGCGTCGAGGGCCGTGGCCCCCTGGGGCAGGTCGAGTTGTTTTCCGTCGGGGAGGGTGACGTGCATGGAAACTCCTTGAAGTAAGCCTGGCAAAAGGCAAGAAAAGACCCGGTCTGGCCGCGAATCCAGCAGAGCGCCTGAGAGCCGCGTGGGTTCTCAGGCGCAGGGAGTTCGCGTGACTGGGCCGGGCATCGGCGGTCGCCGGGACGCTCCCGCCCTCATCACCAGACCGGAGTGATGGGCAAGGAGGCTCATGGGAGGCAGGATAGCGGGCGGGGCGGGCCGGGGGCAACCGCGCCCCCACCCGGTCTCCCCTACCAGTCCGCCACCGCGTTCGCGGTCTGCCCCTTGGGATTCGGCCCCCAGCGGTTGGCGCCGGGCTGGCCGCCCAGCACCATGAAGATCAGGAAGACCAGACCGCCGACAAGCGGCACGAAGTTGATCAGGTACCACCAGCCGCTGCGGCCCGTGTCGTGCAGCCGCCGGACACTCACCGCCAGGGACGGCACCAGGATAAACAGGCTGTAGAGGCCCGCCGCGATCAGGCTCAGCAGGGCCAGCCCAGTGGGGGCCGCCGTTTCTGGGTCAGGTGCCGTGACCGTCTGCACGGCGAACGGCAGGTACAGCAGAAGGCTGATCAGGGTATTGATCAGGTAGAACATCCAGTATTCCCGTCGCCGGGCGCGTCCTCGGAAGTCGGCGTAGTGCTGGCGAATCACGTTCAGATAGTCGTTCATAGGGTCTCCTCACTCCAGATCAGTCCCAGGTTATGACTGGGTGAGAAGAGCATAAACTCTGTTTGAACGGCGTGAGACTGCACATCCGCGTCGGCGACCGTCACGGGAATGGGGAATTCTGCCCTCTCCTCTGAGGGAATGGAGAAAGGGCAGCCTCACCCAGAGGCTGCCCTCACCTGGCCCTGCGGCCTACAGCCCGGCTTCAGCCAGGAAGGCGTCGAGCTTCTGGGGCCGGAAGCCGCTGAGGCTGTGGGCCACGTCACCGCTGACGAGCGTGGGCACGCTGCGCTTGCCGCCGTTCACGCTCATGACGTACTCGGCCGCGCCCTCGTCCTGCTCGATGTTGATCTCCTCGTAGGTGAGGCCCTTCTGGGTCAGCGCCCGCTTGGCGGCCACGCAGTCGGGGCACCAGCTCGTCGTGTACATCTTGATCATGCCTCTACTTTACAAAATAAAGCGCCGGAGTGGGTGAGCCTCGCTGACCGGGACGCCAAGGCAAAAACGGCCCACCCCGGAGGGCAGGCCGCTGGGCGGAAAGGACCGTTCAGGCGTTCGCGGTCGCCTCGGGCTGGGCAGCCGGGCTGGTGCTGGGCGCGGCGGGGGCGGGGGCTTCCGCCTGCTCCTCGCTGACCCTGGGCTTGGGCGCGGCCTTGGGGGCCATGATCATGTTCATGTCCATGCCCATCATGCTGGGCATCCCCTCGGGCGCGCCGATGTCGGCCAGGGTGTCGGCGACCCGGTGCAGGATGCGCTCGCCCAGTTCCGGGTGGGTGCGCTCGCGGCCACGGAACATGATCGTGACCTTGACCTTGTGCCCTTCTTCGAGGAAACGGCGCACGTGCCCGGCTTTGGTGTTGAAGTCGTGGTCGTCGATCTTGACGCGGAACTTGATCGCCTTGACTTCCTGGGCGCGGGCGCGCTTGCGGTTTTCCTTCTCGTTCTGCTGCTGCTCGTAGCGGAACCGGCCATAGTCGAGCAGGCGGCAAACCGGCGGCACAGCCTGGGGACTCACCATCACGAGGTCCAGGCTCTTCTCACGCGCCATCGCCATCGCGTCGCGGGTGTCGATGATGCCGATCTGCTCGCCCTCCGCGCCGATCAGGCGAATCTGACGAACGCGAATCTGCTCGTTGACCTTATGTTCTTTCGCTATTTTCATCACCTCCGCGCGCCTCCCACACGCTGGTGGGCAGGCGGCCTGTACGCCGCGCTGGGCGTGACAGTGCATTTTACCACGCGCGGGCTGCCGTCCCCTCCCACGGCCAGCCCGGCCCCGCCTCGCCGCCCCTTCGGCGCCGCTGGGCGCAGGCTGCCATGCTGAGGGGCATGACCCTGTCCTCTCCCGTTGGCCCGCCTGCCGTCACGCGCCGCTTCGGGCCGCTCGCCGCCCGCGACCCCGACCTGGAGGTGCTGCTCACCGACGGGCTGGGCGGCTTTGCCCTGTCCAGCCTCGCCGGGGTGCCCACCCGCTGCTACTCGGGGCTGGCCGTGAGCCACCGGCCGCCCGTGGCGCGCTGGCAGCACCTCGTCTCGCCGCTGGAGGTGCTGGGCACGCCGGGGGGCGACGTGACCCTGCACGCGCTGGAAGTCGCGCCGGGGGTCTTCGAGGGCGACGGCCTGACCCACCTCAGCGAGGCGGCCCTGCGCGACCTGCTGCCGGAGCGCGAGCAGTGGGCGCGCGGCGTGCGGGTGCGGCGGCGGGTGGTGGTGCCCCGGCACTCGGGCGCGGCGGTCTTCTTGTACGAGGTGGAAGCGCGGGACGCGGTCACCTTGACGCTGGGGGGCTTGTTCGCCGACCGCGACATGCACCGCACGCACCGCGCGGCGCCCCGGCTGGCGTTCGAGGTGGCGGGGACGCGGGCCACGGTGCGCGGGACGCGGGAGACACGGGTGACCCTGCACGCCCCGGACGGCGCGGTCGAGGCGCTGACGCCGGAGCCTTTCGCACAGCGGGTCTACCTGCGCCACGACGCGGCGCGCGGTGAGCCGGACCACGACTACGCGACCGGAACGGCCCTGTGGCGCGTGCCGCTTCCGCCCGGCGGGGGAAGGGTCGCGCTGGTGGTCGGCGGCTTGCCGGGCGTAGAGGTGCCCGACCCCTGGGCCGCCCACGCGGAGGAGGCCGGGCGGCGGCGCGGGTTGGCCGAGCAGGCCGGGCGGGCGACCGGCCTGCTCGGCGATGAGGTGGTCGCCACGCTGGCCGTCGCCGCCGACGCCTACCTGGTGCGGCGCCAGCAACCGCCGGGCACCAGCGTGATCGCAGGCTATCCCTGGTTTGCCGACTGGGGCCGCGACGCGATGATCTCGCTGGCGGGCCTGACGCTGGCGACCGGCCGCCACGCCGAGGCGCGCGAGCTGCTGGGCACCTTTTTGCGCTCGCTGCGCCGGGGCCTGACACCCAACAACTTCCACGAGGACGGCGCGGGCGCCGGGTACAACACGGTGGACGGGGCGCTGTGGCTGGCCGTGTCGCTGGAACGCTACGTGGGGGCCAGCGGCGACCTGGCCTTCGCACGGGAGACGCTGCCCGCCCTGCGCGAACTGCTGCGCTGGCACGTGCAGGGCACCGCCCACGGCATCCGGATGGACCCTGGCAGCGGCCTGCTGCAAGCGGGGGAACCGGGCGTGCAGCTCACCTGGATGGACGTGAAGATCGCGGACTGGGTGGTCACGCCGCGTCACGGCCTGCCGGTCGAGGTGCAGGGGCTGTGGCTGGCGGCGCTGGGGGCCGAGGAGCGGCTCTCGGCCCTGAGCGGCCAGCCGGCCGAGTTCGCGGACCTGCACGCGCGGGCGCAGGCGGGCTTCGCGGCCTTCTGGCAGCCGGACGGGGAGGGAATGGGCGCCTGGGCGGACGTGCTCGCGCCGGACGGCGAGCCGGACCTCAGCGTGCGGCCGAACGCGGCGCTGGCACTGGCGCTGCCCGACACGCCCGCCTCCCCCGCACAGGTGGAGGCGCTGGTGCGGACCACCGAGGCCCAGCTCCTGACCCCAGTCGGCCTGCATACCCTCAGCCCGCTCGACCCGCGCTACCGGGGCGATTACGGCGGGCCGCAGGTTCTGCGCGACGCGGCCTACCACCAGGGCACCGTCTGGCCCTGGCCGCTGGGCGCCCACGTGGAGCTGCTGCTCCGGCGCGGCGAGGTGACGCGGGCGCGGGCGGCGCTGGGCGGCTTGACCGGGCACCTCTGGGAAGCCGGGCTGGGCCACGTCAGCGAGGTTTTCGCGGGAGCCAGCCTGCGCCCCGGCGGCTGCCCCTTTCAGGCCTGGAGCGTGGCGGAACTGCTGCGGGCACATGTATTGGTGGGCCGCGCCGAGGCGGGGAGGCGCCCCTAATCCCGGCCGAAACCGCGTGTGGGCGCGGCCGGGGGTGCCCTAGATCGTGACACTTATTTCTTGACGTTGTGGGAACAGCAGGGCTAGAGTTCGTGTCATGGGGACACTTGCTCTGCCGCCGCAGGCCACCCAGGTCGGCCTGGCGGTGGACATCGCCGCCTTTGCCATGCATGGGGGGGAACTCCAGGTGCTGCTGGTCCAGCGCGCCGAGCTGCCGCACGCCCGCGACTGGGCACTGCCCGGCGGCTTCGTGCAGCCGGGCGAGGCGCTGCACGAGGCGGCGCTGCGCGAGCTGCGCACCGAGACCACGGTGGAACTCGAACCCCGGCACCTCGAGCAGTTCTATACCTTCGGGGACCCCCGCCGCGATCCCCGGGGCCGCATCGTGTCGGTGGCGCATCTGGCGGTGCTGGGGCACGGCACGGTGCGGGTCGCGGGCGGCGGGCACACCCTGGGCGCGGCGTGGTTTCCGGCCCACCGCCCGCCGGGGCTGGCCTTTGACCACGCGCTGATCCTGGCCCGCGCGCTGGGACGCTTGCAGGTGCGGCTGGAATACGCCAACCTCGCCCTGGAATTCCTGCCCGAGACCTTTACTCTCCCCGAGCTGCAAAAAGTCTACGAGGCGATCCTGAACCGCCCGCTGGACAAGCGCAACTTTCGCAAACGCCTGCTGGCCCAGGGGCTGCTGGTCGCCAGCGGCGAGCGCCGCAGCGGGGTGGGGCGGCCCGCCCAGCTCTACCGCCGGGCCAAGGGGGCGAAGGCGGCCACGCTGTAGGGGGGAGGCCGGGGCCTCCGCGTTCCGGCCCCCACGTTCACCCGGGCGGCCCCCCGGTAGAATGGCCGGGCTATGGACATGAAAAAGCTCATGAAGCAGATGCAGCAGGCCCAGGCGGCGGCGGGCAAGATTCAGGAGAACCTCGCCGCGCAGACGGTCGAGGGCACGGCGAGCGGGCTGGTCACGGTCACCATGAACGGGCACGGCAAGGTCATGGGCCTCAAGATCCAGCCGGAGGCCGTGGACCCCAGCGACGTGGAAGCGCTGGAAGACCTGCTGCTGGTCGCCCTTCAGGACGCCTCGGCCAAGGCCGACGCCCTCCAGCAGGAGGCGACGCGCGGGCTGGGACTGCCCGGCTTCTGATGGCCAGGCGGTCAGCAGGAAGTGGGCCGTGGACCGCCGTTGAAAGAGGCCGGGCATGAAGTATCCGCCCAGCTTGGTCGCCCTGATCCGGGAGCTGTCGCGGCTGCCGGGCATCGGACCGAAAAGTGCGCAGCGGCTGGCCTTTCACCTGTTTGAGCAGCCGCGTGAGGACATCGAGCGGCTCTCTGCGGCGCTCTTGGCGGCCAAGCGCGACCTGCACACCTGCCCGGTGTGCTTCAACATCACCGACGCCGACCGCTGCGACGTGTGCAGCGACCCCTCGCGCGACCAGGGGGTCATCTGCGTGGTCGAGGAACCCGGCGACGTGATCGCCATCGAGCGCAGCGGCGAATACCGGGGGCTGTATCACGTGCTGCACGGGGTCCTGAGTCCGATGAACGGGGTCGGCCCCGAGCGGCTGCATATCCGCCCGCTGCTGCCGCGCGTGCAGCAGGGGATGGAGGTGATCCTGGCGACCGGCACGACCGTCGAGGGCGACGCGACCGCGCTCTACCTCCAGCGGCTGCTCGAACCGCTGGGCGCCGTGGTGAGCCGCATCGCCTACGGGCTGCCGGTGGGCGGCGCGCTGGAGTACGCCGACGAGGTCACGCTGGGCCGCGCACTGAGCGGACGGCGCCGGGTCAGCGAGGGCACGCCCGCCCCCCGCCTGGGCGAGGACGACCTGGACGGCGCGGCCCCGCTGGCGGCTCCCCACTGAAGTCTCCCTCCCCCCCCCGGCCCCGGGTGCGGCGCCCTGTCTGGAAACTTCCGGCAGGGCGCCCCCTTTGGGTTTCCCTCTGGCGCTAGCGTAGGGGCATGATCCCGGCTCCGCCTGACGAGTGGCTGCGGCCCGTGCCGCTGGCCGGACGCTTCGTGCGCCTGACGCCGTTGACCGAAGCGCACGCGGCCGACCTGCACGCGGGGGCCGACGAGGCCACCTCCGCCCTGCTCGCACGCGGCGGTCCCGACTCCCCGACGGTGGAGGGCTGGGCCGCGTACATCGCGCGGCTGGGCGCGCTGCCGGACCGCCTGAACTGGGCGGTGATGATGGAAGAGCGGGCCGTGGGCCGCATCAGCTACAGCGAGGTCCGCCCCGGCGACCGCTGGGTGGAGATCGGCACCATGCTGGTTCCCGCCGCGCAGGGCACCGCTGCCAACCCGGAAGCCAAGCTGCTGCTGCTGACCCGCGCGTTCGAGGTGCTGGGCGCGGGCCGGGTGCAGTTCAAGGTCGACGCCCGCAACGCCCGCAGCCTGCGTGCGCTGGAGCGCCTGGGCGCTGTGCGGGAAGGCACGCTGCGGCAATACCAGCGGCGCCCCGACGGCCACGCCCGCGACAGCGTGATGTTCAGTGTGCTGAGCAGCGAGTGGCCGGGGGTCAAGGCAGGCTTGCAGGCACGGCTGGCAGCCTTCGCGCAGACGGCGCCCGGTTGACTCGGGGACGGGCGCCAACGGCCTGACGCGACCATGAGAAGGGGCGCTGGGCTTGCCACATGTCGGCGGGTACACTGCGGCCTATGCGCCTTGCTCGCCGTCCGCTCCGGTCTCCGCTGATCGCCGCCCTGCTCGCGGGCCTGCTCGCTCCGGCGGCGGGGGCGCTCGTCGTGCCGCTGGGGGGCTGGACGCCCGTGGCGGGCAACGCCAACGTGTGGACCGACGCGGCGGGCGCCTGCCTCATGCGCGAGGAACGCCACGGGCAGGCCTTTCCCACTTTCCGCACGCTGGACGAGGCCCGCACCTTCGCCCTGCGGCTGCAAAAGAGCCTGGCCGGGGGCGCGGTGAGCGAGGTCGTCACGCAGCCGGTCGAGCGTCCGGGCGGCTGGGGGGTGCTGGCAGCCTACGCCCTTCAGGATCAGGGCGTCGCCTACCGCATCAGCCAGCTGTACCTCAGTGACGCGGGCTTGCTGCGCACCGTCACCGGCAGCAGCGCCCAGCACGAGGCCAGCCCCTGCGTGAACGAGATGCGCGCCTTCATCCGCCATCTGGCGAACTGAGGCCCTGGCCGCCCTGAACGGCCCAGCGGCCTCCCTCTGCGGCCGCCGCAGAGCGGTCAGCCCGGACGCACCCCGCTAGGCGCGGCGCCGCCGGGGTGCGCCCAGCGCCTGACCCTACCTTCTCCGGGCGGCTCAATCGGGCGCGGCGGGCGTGGCCTCTGCCCCCGTCGCCCGCGCCCCCAGAACCGCCGGGACCGCCTCCGGCGCCAGCTGCCACTGGTTGCGGCCCAGGGTCTTGGCGCGGTAGAGGGCCTCGTCGGCGGCCAGCAGCACGCTTTCGGGGTCGGCGCCGTGGGCGGGGTAACTTGCCAGCCCCAGCGACACCGAGACCGTCACCGGCGCCGCGTGCGCGTGGTCGGTGCCCAGCGCGGCGATCCCGCGCCGCCACTGTTCGGCCCGCTGCGCCGCCGCCGGGGCGCCCAGGCCGGGCAGCACCACCACGAATTCCTCCCCGCCGTAGCGGCAGACCGTCTGGTCGGGCGTCACGGCCCCGCGCAGGTAACGGGCGACGGCCCGCAGCACGGCGTCCCCGCCGAGGTGCCCCAGGGTGTCGTTGATCCGCTTGAAATGGTCGATGTCCAGCAGCACCACGCTGAACGGCCCGCCCTCGTCGCGGGCCTGCCCCAGCGCGGCGCCCAGGGCGTCTTCGAGGTAGCGGCGGTTGTGCAGGCCGGTCAAGGGATCGCGGACGCTCTGCTCGCGCAGTTCGGCCTGAAGACGCTCGATCTCGGTCATCCGCAGTTGCAGCTGCTCGTGGGCCTGCCTCAGCGCCGCCTCGGCCCGTCGGCGGGTGGTCACGTCGCGCCAGACCACGACGTGGCCCTGCACCCGCCCGCGCCGGTCGCGCAGCGGCGAGACGCGCACCTCCAGATGAAGCCTGCCCAGCGTCAGCTCAGTGGTCCGCTCGCCCAGGCCGCCCAGCGAGGCCAGCGCCGCGCCCCACTGCTCGAAGACCTCGGCGGCAGGCTGCCCGATGGGTGAGGGCCGCGCGCGGTCCACCAGCTGCTGGGCGGCGGCGTTCAGGTCCACCACGCGCTCGGCGCGGTCGAGCACCACCACGCCCTCGCGCATCTGCTCGATCAGTTGATGCCGCGCCACCGGCACGAGGTCGAGCAACCCGAATCTCAGCAGGCCCCACAAGAACACCAGCGCCGTGACCAGAAACAGCATGGGCGTGAGGTCCAGCCCCGGAAAGGGCGGCTCGCCCAGCACGCTCTGGACATTGACCACCCACGGCAGACACAGCCCCGCGAGCAGCACGCCCGCCTGACGCCGGTAGATGCCCGACGCGCGCCGAAAAAACTGCGCCAGCCGCAGCGCACTCAGGCCGAGCATCGCGTAGCTGTGCAGGGCCACCACCGTGAACCACGGCCCGCCCCCCAGGCGGGTGTGGGCCTGAAGCGTCGCGGCGGAGCCGAACAGCATCCCGCCGGGGTCCCCGCCCAGCAGCAGCGCCCAAGTCACGCCCGGAACGGCGAGCAGCAGGCTCCAGGCCGCGGGCCGCAGGGGCACGCCCGGCTGGGTAAAGGCCCGGGTCATCAACCAGACGCACACCGGCGCGCCGCTCACCCCAAAAAAGGTCGCGTCCAGCCAGAAGGCCTGCTCCGCCGGAGCCGCGCTCAACCAGTGCAGGGCGTAGGTCAGGGTCCAGAGGCTGATGCACAGCAGCAGCAGCGCGAGCGGCAGCGCGCCCGGGGCGCTGCGGCGGTCCCAGGCAAAGGCGGCGGTCGTCAGGGCGCTGATCCCCGTCACCCCCAGCCAGGCCGCGTAGGTGGTCTCCGGGCCGGAACTCATCGCCCTGGGAACCGCCCTGGCCAGGCCGCCGCCCGTAGGGCCGCCAGGAGGGACAGAGCGAGAGCGCCCGACATCTCCCCGAAGTGTAAAGGGAAGACCAAGGCCACGATGCCCAATTTGCCACTTCTGTCCCAGTTGCCGCTCCAGTCACGCGCGGGCTGCCGCTCCAACCTGAGCCTCCGGCCCCGTGTGGTGGACCGCCACGGGGTGGCGGCCCGGTTCTCCGCCCTGACCTGCTAGCCTGCCCCTCTATGGCGCGGCGCGTGAACCCCATTCAGGACCGGGCACGCCGCGCGGCGCTGGAGCGGGCGGCGTACCTGGCGATCTACGAGCGCGGCTACGCGGGCGTGACCCTGGCCGATATCGCCGGGCACGCCGGGGTCAGCAAGGGGACCCTGGCCTACCACTTCGGCAGCCGGGCCGGGCTGCTCGCGGCGGTGATGCGCCGCTTTACCCGCACGGTCACGGTCGCCACACGCCGGGCGCTGCGGCAGGCGGGCACCCCGGAGGCCAAGCTCGCCGCCTACGTCGAAAACCAGTTCTACGGGGTCGAGAACACCCGGCGCTTTTCCACCGTGTCGCTGGACTTCCTGGCGGCCGCCACCCGCGACCCCGCCCTGATGGCCGTGCAGCGCGACTTTCAGCGCGAGACGCTGACGCTGGACCTCGAAGTCGCGCGGCTGGCAGGCGAGGCGGGCGCCGGGACGCGGGCGCGGCTGCTGCGGGCGCTGGTCGAGGGTCTCAGCGTGCGCTTCCTGGCCGACCCCGACCCCGACCTGGCCGCCTACCGCGCCGAGTGTCTGCGCGGCCTGCGGGCGATTCTGGGGTGGGCCTCCGGGGCTGCCTGACGGCGGCAGGGCGCGCGGGTGCCCGGCTCAGCGCTGCGCCTGCGCCTCCCGCCGCGCCACCGGCAGCGCCGCCAGCGCCGCCGCCACCTGCCGCGCGCCCTCCAGCAGCCGGGGACCGGGGCGGCCCAGCCCGCTTTCGGGCACTGCCACGACCGGGACGCCCAGGCCGCGCGCCTCGATCACCTCCGGGCGCAGTTTTTTCGCGCCGCACCACGAGCAGACGATCAGGTCGGGGCGCGCGGCCTGGACCTCATCGAGCGTGAGGGGTGAGCTGCGGCCCGGGCGCTCCGCCAGGGCATTGACCGCCCCCAGCCCGGCCAGCAGGTCGGTCACCCACGACTCGCGCGTCGCGGCGATGATCGGGCGGGGCCACCACTCGACCAGCACCCGGGGCGGCCGGGGATAGGCGCGGGACAGGTCGCGCAGGTCGGCCTCCAGCGCGGCGGCCACCCGTTCGGCCCGCTCCGGCAGGCCGATGGCCGCCCCGATGGTCCGGATGTCGGCCAGGGTGTCCGGCACGCTGACCGGGTCGAGGACCAGGGTGGGCAGGCCCGCCGCCCGCACGGCGTCCACCACCCGCTCCATCCCCGGCACGCTGAGGCTCGCCAGCACCAGCTCGGGCCGGGTCCGGGCCAGCGCCGCCACGTCGATGCCCAGGTCGGGGCCGACCCGCAGCGCGCCTTCCAGTCCCGGCGCGTCGCTGTGGTGATCGGCCGCCACGACCCAGGCCGAGGCCCCCAGCGCCGCGAGGATGTCCGAGTTGCTGGCGGTCAGGGAGGCGAGGCGCATGAGGGTCAGGGTAGCCCCGCAAGGTGACGGGGGCGTGAAGCCAGGCGGGGGAAGTTCTGTGTGCCAGCGCAGGCAAACGCCCCCTGACCGTATGGTAGGGTGAGCCGATATGAAGAACACCTTCGCCGTGACCATGACGCTGCTGCTGGCGCTCACGCTGGGCGGCTCGATTGCCGGGTACCGTATTGCGACGACCCCCCACCACGCCGAGGAAGAGGCGGCCAAGGGCGGCGCAGAATCCATCGGGGACCCCACCACCCAGGACGTGAAGAGTGAGGACGCGCCCACGGCCCAGAGTGCGGCCACCGTCGGGTCGGACGGCCTGACCACCCCGCAGGGCAACGTGCGGCCCGACCAGATCGGCGGCAGCACCAGCGGCGAGAACGGCGCGGTGGGCGTAGACGGCGGCCAGGAGGGCGGCGGCGCCGAGGAGAGCGAGGGCGGCGACCTGGGCGGCGGCACCGGGGACGGCCAGAACGAGTCTGGCCCGCAAGATGGCCTGACCCGGGAGGGCGGCGCGGCCGAGGGTTCGGCGGCCAGTCAGGGCGCCCAGAGCGAGGCCGAGAGCGGCGAGGGCGGCGGCGTGGAAGGCACCAACCCCAGCACCGGCGAGGTCGAGCGCGGCGTGGCTTCTCCCACCGTGCAGGATGCGGACACCCAGGTCGGGCAGACGGGCGCCTCCAACGTCGAGAAGTCCAGCGCGGGCAGCGACCGCCTCAGCGACGAGAAGGCCGCCGAGATCGCCGACACGCTGGGCGGCGACAGCGAGGGCCGGCCGGGGCAGGACTCGCGCGCCGAGCAGCTCGACGAGACGGGCGAGAGCGCGAACGAGGCGCCCACGGCACCCGCCACCCGCTGAAGTTCCTGTCTGACAGGAGGCCCCGGGCGACGCCCCGGGGTCTTTTCGTTGCGGGCCGAGCCACGCTGCCCCGGGGCCGACCGCGATCACCCCGCCCGGCGGGGCGGTCCTTCTATGCTGTCCCCATGCCGGGCGCCCCGCTCCTCTCCCCTTTTCCCGTGCCGGGCTGGGACACGCAGGCCGCGACCCCGCAGGCGCTGTCCACGGCGGGCGGGCTGCTGGTCCCGCACGACGGCGAACCGGTGGCGGACGTGCGGGATCGCCCCGACCGCTGGGCGCGGCTGACCCTAGTCGCGGGCGCGGTGCGGCGGGGCCTGCCGGTGCTGGCCTGGGGAACGGGCGCCGCGCTGGCAGGCCGGGTGCTGGGGGCACGGGTGCAGCCGGGCGGCCCCGCCGGGGACTGGGCGGAAGTGCCGCGCGGCGCCGAGGTTCAGGCGTGGCAGGGCGAGGTGCCGCTGCTGTGGCGGACAGGCCGCGTGACTGCCTGGGCAGGTGCGAAGTTGCCGGACCCGCTGAAGGCCGACTTCCTGGCGGGCCTCCCCGGCGCCACCGCCCGGACGCCGGGCACGCCGCTGGAGGCCCTCGGCGGCGAGGCTGCCCTGCGCGCCCTGCTGGCCGACTTCTACGCGCGGGCGCGGGCGGACACGCTGCTCGGCCCGGTCTTCGGGGCGCACGTGACCGACTGGGACGCGCACCTGGACCACGTCACGGCCTTCTGGGTCACGCTGCTGGGCGGCGCTCCGCTGTGGCGCGGCAACCTCAACCGGGTGCACGCCGGGCTGGGCGTTCGCGGGCCGCATCTGGAGCGCTGGCTGGAGCTGTTCGGGGAAGCGGCGCGGGCGCATCTGCCGCCGGAGGCCGCCGCGCTGATTCTCGCGCGGGCGGGGGCGATGGGCGCCCGGCTGGGCCCCCCGCGAGGAGGACGGGGGAACGGTCCTCACCCGGGGCGCGTACCGTAGGGGGTATGGCACCCCTGAATATTCCGTTCCTGTCCCAGGCCGCTGACGCCCTCCCGGACGGCATGACCCATCCCACCTGGGTGGTGCTGGAGCTGCACGGCGCCTACCCCGAGCGCCAGCCCACCCAGCCTCTTCAGGCGCTGCTGAGCCGCACCGAGACGCTGGAGGCGCTCGAAGCCCGCGCCGAGAAGCTGCGGGGAGCCGAGTGGCTGCACGGCGTCCTGGTGCGCTTTTCCGACCTGGCGGTCTCGCCCACCACCGCCCACCGGATTCGGGGCATCCTGGGGCGGCTCTCGGCCGACAAGCGGGTGGTCGCCTTTTTGCCGCAGCTCACCATGACGGCCCTGATCGCGGCGAGCGGGGCGCGCGAGGTCGTCGCGCCCGAGTCGGCGGACGTGCTGGTGCCCGGCTTCGCCGCCGAGCCGACCTACCTGGGCGAGTTTCTGAAAAAGAGCGGCGTGGAGTTCGAGAACCTGCGCATCCGCGAGTACAAGGCCGCGCTGACCCGCTTTTCGGAAGACCAGATGGACGAGGCCAACCGCGAGCAGCTCACCGCCTACCTTCAGGGCCTGGAGACCGCCTGGGCGCGCGACCTGGCCGCCGCCCGTGGGGTGAGCGAGGACACCGCCCGGACCTGGCTGAGCGGCGACCTCACGAGCGCGCGGTCGGCGCTGGACGCGGGCCTGATCACGCAGGTCGCCTACGAGGACGAACTCGTCGGCCCCGGCACCCGGCCACTCGCGGCGGTGCTCGACCTCCTGATGCCGAAAAAGCCCTCTCAGCCCAAGGCGGGGCGGGTGGCGGTCGTGTCGCTGGTGGGCGCCATCGTGCCCGGCAAGAGCCGCAACAATCCGCTTCCCCTGCCGCTGCTGGGCGGCCCGCAGGCGGGGTCCGACACGGTGGTCGCCGCGCTGCGGCACGCCAAAAAGGACAAGCAGACGAGGGCCATCGTGCTGTACGTGAACAGCGGCGGCGGCTCGGCGCTGGCCTCCGACCTGATCTGGCGCGAGGTGGCGACCTCCGAAAAACCGGTCGTCGCCGTGATGGGCGAGTACGCGGCGAGCGGGGGCTACTACGTCCTCACGCACGCGCGGCACGTCGTCGCCAGCCCCTACACCCTGACCGGCAGCATCGGCGTGGTGAGCGGCAAGCCGGTCCTGCGCGACTTCAACGCCCGCCACGGATTGAAACCCGAGCCGGTGGGCCGCGAGCGCGCGCTGATGTACTCGGCCTCGCGCCCCTTTTCCGAAGACGAGCGCGAGCACGTCAAGCGCGGCATCGCCGAGGTCTACGAGCGCTTCGTCGGCCGGGTGGCCGAGGGCCGCAAGCTGACGCGCGAGCGGGTCAACGAGATCGGCCGGGGCCGCATCTGGAGCGGTCAGGACGCCCTGAACCTCGGGCTGATCGACGAGCTGGGCGACCTGCACACCGGCATCACGCGTGCCCGTGAGCTGGCGGGCCTGCCCCACGACGCCCCGACCTGGAACGCGGCCCCCGCCCGCAGCGGCCCCTTCCCCGAGTTCGTCCGCGAGGCCGCCGACGCCGCCAGCCTGCGCGTGTGGCCCTTCGGACAGGAGCGGGTGCTGACCTGGTTCGATCAGGAGATCAAGGTCAGGTAAGCGCCGGGGGCCGCGCCCGAGCGAGGTGTTCCATGAGAATCAGTGCCCACGTTCGGAACAGTGCCGACCGGCACGAGGTGACCCTGCGAACCGACGGCCGGGTGCAGGGCCTCACCGTCCCGCCCCGGACGACCGGCCCCGGGTCGGGCGTCAACGGCGGCGAGCTGCTCTTCCTCGCGCTGGCCACCTGCTACTGCAACGACGTGTACCGGGAGGCGGCGAGGCGCGGCCTGCAAGTCGAGCGGGTGGAGGTGGACGTCGAGGGCGAGTTCGGAGGCGAGGGCGAACCGGCCCGGAACGTGACCTACCGCGTTCGGGCGGCGGCCCAGGGCAGCGAGGCCGAACTGCGGGAGCTGCTGCACCACACCGACCGGGTCGCCGAGATTCAGAACACGCTGCGGGCGGGAGTGCCCGTCACCCTGGCCGAGGTGAAGGTCGAGGGCGCCTAGCTGGAGAGACCCTGCGGGAGAGGGAAGCAAGGCCCAGGCCGCGCTCCCTCTCCCCTCCTCCTTCCGGGGCCAGCCCTCAGCCCGTCGCCGCCTCGTACGCCGCGATCTGCCCCCGGATCACGTCCAGACTGCCCTCCCAGAAGTCGGGCGCGTGCAGGTCGATGCCGAATCCGGCCGCCAGGGTACGGGCGTCGGCCAGGCCGGTGTCCGACAGCAACTCGTCGTAGCGGCGCTGGAAGTCAGCGGCCTCGCCGCGTTCCTTCGCCGCCTGGTACTGGGCGTAGAGGCCCAAGCCGAACAGCAACCCGAAAGTGTACGGGTAGTTGTAGAAGCTGAGGCTGTAGTAGTGCGGCTTGACCGCCCACATGTAGGGGTGGGTGCTCGCCAGCGCGTCCCCGTACGTCTCGCGCTGCGCCCAGGTCATCAGGTCGTTGATTTCCTGCGGCGTGAGGTCGCGCTGCGCCCGCCCCTCGAACACCGCCCGCTCAAACAGGAAGCGCGAATGGATGTCCACCACGACCTGGGCGTGCCCCAGCAGTTGCGTTTCCAGCACGTAGAGGCGCTCCTCGCCTTCTGAGCGCTCCAGCGCCGCGTTCTGGATGATCGTCTCGCAGAAGATGGAGGCGGTCTCGGCCAGGGTCATCGGCGTCTCGCGTTGCAGGGGCGTGCGCGGCGCCTTGAGGAGGTTGTGGTAGCCGTGCCCCAGCTCGTGGGCCAGGGTGGACACGCTGTCGAGACTGGGGTCGTGGTTCATCAGGATGCGGCTCTCGTCGCCCTGCCAGCCCATGCAGAAGGCCCCGCCGCGTTTGCCGTCGCGGGGACCCGCGTCAATCCAGTTCTCGCGAAAAGCGCGGGCCGCAAAGTCGCCCAGCCGCTCGGAGTAGGCCCGGAACTGCTCCTCCACGAAGCGCGCTCCGGCCTCGTAGGTCCACTCGGTCGCGCTGCGGCCCACCGGGGCGAACAGGTCCCACCAGTCGAGTTTCGGCTTGCCCAGTGCCCGCGCCTTGGCCGCGAAGTAGCGGCGGAAGTCGGGCAGCGAGCGCTCGACGGCGCCCTGCATGGCGGCCAAGGTCTCGCGGTCGATCCCGTGGGTGAGCAGGCTGGGGGCCACCGCGTCCGCGAAGCCCCGGCGGGTGCTCAAGGTGCCCTCTTCCCCCTTGACGCCGTTCAGGGCGGCGGCGAGCACGACCTCCGCGCCTTGCCAGACTTTCAGCTCGGCCTCGAAAGCGTCCCGGCGCACCGCCTCGTCGGGATCGGTGGCCAGCGCCCGCAGGGCCGTCACCGGGAGGGTCTGGCCCCGGAACCCGCCGCTGAGCTGGCTCGTCACGTTGCCGTGCAGCTTGGCCCAGCCCCCGGCGCCGCTGGGCCGCAGCCGGGCGGCGAGGTCCTCTTCCTGGGGGGTCATCTGGTACCTGGCCCGCTCCACGCTGCGGCGGATCAGGTGCGCGTGTGCGCGGGCCACGTCCGACCCCGCCAGCAGCGCTTCCACGTCCTGCCCCCCCAGCCAGGCCGTCAGGCGCGAGCGCAGCGGCCCCAGCCCCAGCGTCAGGGTGGTCAGCTCGCCCATCTTCTGCTGAGCCAGGGCGTCACGGCTGTCGGTCGTGACGAAGGCGGAGATGAAGCCGCGCAGGGTGGTGACCCGGCCCAGGACCTCGTTCAGGCTGCCCAGCACCCCGGTGAGGGTCTCGGGCGTGGCGGCAGGCCCGCCCTGGCCCACGCCCACCCGGTCGAAGGTGGCCTCCAGCGCGCTGACCGCGTCGCGCAGCGCCGCCAGATCGGCGCTCAGGCGCCCGTCCTCCAGGCCCGCGTACAGGTCGTCGGTGCGCCAGCGCGGCAGGTCCCTTGCTTGGGTGGTGGTCATGCCCGGCAGTCTAGCCCTGGTCTCCCGCGCCGCCGCTCCTCCGCCAGATGGCCTACCCGGCGGCCTGGGCAGCCTGTGCCTGCTCGCCCCGCACCAGCATTTCGAGCCGCTCGGCCACGTTGACGAGGTGGTCGCCCAGGCGTTCCAGGCTGCGGGCCATGCGGCTGGCCGTCAGCGCGACCTCCACATCGGCGGGGCGCTCGTGGAGCCGGGTCAGGCTGGCGCGCAGCATCTGCTCGTAGAGGGCGTCCACCTCCTCGTCGAGGCGCGTCACCTCGCGGGCGGCGCGCAGGTCGCGCTCGGCAAAGGCGTAGGCCAGGCGTTCGAGCATGGTCGCCAGCAGGTCCACCAGCGGCAGCACGTCTTGCAAGGTGGCCGAGCGGGTGCGCGGGGCCAGGGCTTCGAGGTCGCGCGCCACCCCGAAGGCGTAGTCGCCCACCCGCTCCAGGTTGGTCAGGCTGCGAAAGACCAGCAGGTGAAACGTCAGCTCACCCGGCGTCAGCGGCCCGGCGAAGGCGGCCAGGCAGGCGTCCTCGATCTCGCGTTCCAGCGCGTTCGTCTCGCGCTCCAGCCGCCCGGCCCGCGCGGTCAGCCCGGCGTATTCCGCCCGGCGGGTGGCGTCGCGCACGGCGTCAAGTTCTTCCAGCGCGATGCTCAGCATCCGCAGGAAACGGGCGGTCAGGTGCGCCATGCTGGCCTGCCCGCCCGTCACGCTCTCCTGTTCCCCGTTGCCGCCCGGTGTGGCCCCTGCCCTCATGCGGCCAGTATCGCGCCGGGCGGTGAGGGGGCGGTCAGGTGCCCCCACCTCAGCTCGGCCCCTCAGCCGAAGCGGCCCGTCACGTACGCCTCGGTGCGCTCGTCGCGCGGGCTGGTGAACAGCTGATCGGTGACCCCGTGCTCGACCAGGTCCCCGTTCAGGAAAAAGGAGGTCGTGTCGCTCACCCGGGCTGCCTGGTGCATGTTGTGGGTCACGATCAAGATGGTGGTGACCTGCTTGAGGCCCGTCATCAGGTCCTCGATGCGGGCGGTGCTGGCCGGGTCGAGCGCCGAGGTCGGCTCGTCCATCAGCAAGATCTCCGGCTCGACGGCAAGCGCGCGGGCGATGCACAGCCGCTGCTGCTGCCCGCCGGACAGGCCAGTGGCGGGGGTCTTCAGGCGGTCTTTGACCTCCTCCCACAGGGCCGCCCCGCGCAGCGAGCGCTCGGCCACCTCCATCAGCCGGGCGCGGTCGCGGATGCCCGCCAGCTTCAGGCCGCTCACCACGTTGTCGAAGACGCTCATGGTGGGAAAGGGGTTGGGCTTTTGAAAGACCATCCCGACCCGGCGGCGCATGGTCACCGGGTCCACGCCGGGGCCGTACACGTCCTCGCCGTCCAGCAGAATCCGGCCGGTCACGCGGGCGCCGGGCGTCAGGTCATGCATCCGGTTCACCGCCCGCAGGAAGGTGGTCTTGCCGCAGCCGCTGGGGCCGATCAGGGCGTTCACGGTGCCGCGCTCCACGGTCAGGTTGACGTGGCGCACCGCGTGGTTCTCGCCGTAGAAGATGTTCACGTCGCTGGCGCTGAGGATGGGGGTGGACATGGGGGGTTCAGGCTCCTTGAAGAGGGGTCGGGGCTGAGAGACACACCGGCCGCGCCCTAGCGGCGGCGGCTAGCACGCCGGGCCAGCAGGCTGGTGGCGAAGATGATCAGGATCAGCAGCAGCGCTCCGGCCTTGGCGAGGCGCTGGTTCTCGTCGTAGGCGCTGGTGGCGCCCCGGTAGATTTCGAGCGGCAGGGCGCTCATGGGCTGGGTGGGGTCGAGGTTGACGTTGGGGTTGCCGAAGGCGGTAAAGAGCAGCGGCGCGGCCTCCCCAGCCACCCGCGCGAGCGCCAGCATGACGCCCGTCACGATGCCCCCGGCGGCGGCGGGCAGCACGATCCGCAAGATCACCACCCACTGCGGCAAGCCCAGGCTCAGCCCCGCCTCGCGCACCGCGAGCGGCACCAGCTTCAGCACCTCCTCGGTGGTCCGCACCACGATGGGAATCATCAAAAAGCCCAGCGCCAGCGCGCCCGCTATGCCCGAGAAGCCGAAATACAGCACGATCAGCCCGTAGGCGACCAGCCCCATCACGATGGCCGGAATGCCCGCCAGCACGTCGCTGAGCATCCGCACGGTGGGCATCAGGGGGTGCCGGGGAAACTCGGCCAGAAAGATGCCGCCCGCCACGCCCACCAGCACGCCGATCACGCTCGCCATCGCCAGCATGGTCAGGCTGCCGGTGATCGCGTTGAGGAGGCCGCCCCCCGTCTCGCCTTCGGGTGCAGGCGTCTTGGTGAAAAAGTCGAGGTTCATCGCGCCCAGGCCCTCGCGCAGCAGGTACACGAAAATCAGGATCAGCGGCGCGACGACCAGCGCGGTCGCCAGCGCGATCAGGGCGCCCATCAGCCGGTTCTGGAAGCGGCGGGCCGGACTCAGCCGGGCACGCGGGCGGGCGGGGGTGCCCCGCGACACCGCGCTCATCACTGGATTCCCTTGGGCGTCAGCCGCGCGATGATCAGCCGGGCCAGGAAGTTCACGACCACGCTCAGGAAAAAGAGGCTCAGGCCCAGCGCGACCACGCTGGAGCGGTGCAGCGCTTCCTGCGCGTCCCCGAACTGGTTGGCGATCACCGAGGCCATGGTGCTGGCGTTGCCCCAGATGCTTTTCAGGACCTCCTGGCTGTCCCCGATGACCATCGCCACGGCCAGCGTCTCGCCCAGCGCGCGCCCCAGCGCCAGCAGCACGCCGCCCAGAATCCCGGCGCGGGCGTAGGGCAAGATGGCCCGCGAGATCACTTCCCATTTGGTGGCGCCCAGCGCGTACATCGCTTCCCGCTGGTCGGTGGGCACCAGCCGGATCACGTCACGCGCCACGCTGGCGGTGTACGGCAAGATCATCACCGTCAGGATGATGATGGCGAGGGCCAGCCCCCGGCCCGCCGCGCTGTTGGGCACGAACAGGCATTGCAGCGAGGTCTGGTTCTCCGCCCACAGCGCCGAACAGCGGGTGAACAGCGCGAAGCGCTCGGGGTACAGCTCGGGGTTGAAAAAGGTCGTCTGCCAGCGCGCCAGCACGGGCGCGATCACAAAGAGCGCCCACAGCCCGTACACCACGCTGGGCACGGCGGCGAGCAGCTCGATCAGGTAGCCGACCGGATTCGCCAGCCACTTCGGCGCGTACTCGGCCACGAAGAGCGCGCTGGCGACCGCGAGCGGCACGCTGATCAGCAGCGCGGCCAGGCTGGTCACCAGCGTGCCGAGGATCATGGTCGCCGCCCCGAAGGTGCCCGTCACCGGGTTCCAGGTGCGCTCGGTGAAAAAGCGCAGCCCGGACGCGCGCAGGGCGGGCCAGGATTCGCGCCCCAGCTGGTAGACGCTCAGCACGAAGATCAGCACGATCACCGAGGCCAGGCCCAGAATCACGAGCTGGAAGACCCGGTCGCTGCCGCTGGACAGGCGAAACGGGGCGGGGCGGACCACGGGAGCGTGGGCAGGGGGGCGGCGGGCAGGTTCACTCATGGTTGGATGACCCCTCCGGGGCGAGTGGGTTCAGTTCACAGGCAAAGCGTCAGCGCGAGGTCAGCTGCTTTCTCCGGCCAGCGCGGCCCACGCGGAAAGCGGCCCCCAGCTTGGAGGGCCGCTCTTCTCAGTGGCGGCGCGGGTCAGAGCTTTTTGCCGCCGTAGGTCACCGAGTTCAGGATGCTCCTGACCTTGCTCGTCACGTTGGCGGGCAGCCGCGCGTAGTCCAGGGCTTCGTTGTAGCGCTGGCCGGTGGTGGTCATCCAGGTCAGCAGGTTCTTGAGTGCCCTGGCCTGCGCCTCGGTGCGGTTGCCGTACTTCTGCTCCTGGTAAAAGATCACGTAGGTGAAGCTGGCGATGGGGTAGGCGCCCGCGTTGGCGCTGTTGGTGATGCTCACGCGGGTGTCGCCGGGCATCACCACGCCCTGCGCGGCGGCGGCGGCCGGGGCGTTGTCGGCCACCACGAACTTGCCGGAGCGGTTTTGCACGCTCCCGAAGGGCAGCTTGTTCTGCTTGGCGTACACCAGTTCCACGTAGCCGATGGCGCCGGGGGTGCTTTTCACCACGCCCGCCACGCCGTCGTTGCCCTTGGCGCCGGTGCCGGTGGGCCACTGGAGGCTGTTGCCCACGCCCACCCTGGTCTTCCACTCGGTGCTGACCTTGCTGAGGTAGTCGGAAAAGACGTAGGTCGTGCCCGAGCCGTCGCTGCGGCGCGCGACCGTGACGGGCAGCGGCGGAATGCTCACGCCGGGGTTGAGCGCCGTGATCGCCTTGTCGTTCCAGGTGCGGATCTTGCCCAGGTAGATGTCGGCCAGCACGCGCCCGGTGAACTTGAGGGGCTGGGTCACGCCGGGCACGTTGTAGGCGGGCACCACCGCGCCGATGGCGGTGGGAATGTGCAGCAGCTTGCCGGGCGCGCCCTTCATCGCCTCGTCGCTCATGGGATTGTCCGACCCCGCGAAGTCCACGGTGCGCTCCAGAATCTGCTTCTGGCCCGCGCCGCTGCCCACCGACTGGTAGTTCACGCTCACGCCGGTGTCCTCGCGGTATTCCGCGAACATCTTGGAATAGAGCGGGTAGGGAAAGCTCGCCCCCGCGCCGGTCAGGGTCTGGGCGGCGGCCTGCGAGGCGGCGGCGGTCATGGCCAGGCCGAGGCCCAGGAGAAAGCTCTTCTTCATGGCCCCAGGGTGCCCGCCGAGTGTCAGCCGGGCGTCACTGGAGTGTCAGCGCCGGGTCAGGAGAGTGGGGAAAAACGTGGGGCGCGGGAGAAACCAGCTCCCCCACGCCCCCCGCCCCCACCGCCTCAATCCGCCGCGTCCGAGTGCGCGTATTGCAGGCGGTGGAGCCGGGCGTAGTACCCGCCCTTGTCCAGCAGCTCGCGGTGGCTGCCCTGCTCCACGATGCGGCCCCTCCGCATCACCACGATGCGGTCGCAGTGCTCGATGGTGCTGAGGCGGTGGGCGATGATGATCGAGGTGCGGCCCTCCATCACCTTCAGCAGCGCCTGCTGGATGCGGATCTCGGTCTCGGTGTCCACGTTGGCGGTCGCCTCGTCCAGCACCAGCAGGATGTCGGGGTTCTGGATCAGGGCGCGGGCAAAGGCCAGCAGCTGCTTTTGCCCGGTCGAGAGGGTCGCCCCGCGCTCGCGCACCTCGGTCTGGTAGCCTTCCGGCAGCGACACGATGTAGCTGTGGACCCCGACGTACCGGCAGGCTTCCACCACCCGCTCGTGCGAGATCTCGGGGTTGTTCAGCGTCAGGTTGCTCTCGATGGTTCCCGCAAAGAGAAACACGTCCTGCAACACCACCCCGACGTGCCGCCGCAGGTCGTACTGCGCCAGGTCGCGCACGTTGTGCCCGTCCACCCGCACGGCGCCGCGCTGCACGTCGTAAAAGCGGCTCACCAGGGCGGTCACGCTGGTCTTGCCCGCGCCCGTCGCGCCGACCAGGGCCACGCTCTCGCCCGGCTGGATATCCAGGTCGATGCCGCGCAGAATCCAGCGGTCGTCGCTGTCGGGCGTCTGCGCCGTGACCGTCTGGTCGTAGGCGAACCATACGCCCTCGAAGCTCACCCGGCCCTCGAAATGCTCCAGCGTCCGCGCGCCGGGCTTGTCCTGAATCTGCTCCTCGGTGTCCAGCACCTCGAAGATGCGCTCGCTGCTCGCCATCGCCGCTTGCAGGTTGTTGAACACATCCGCGAGGTCCTGGATCGGCTGAAAGAGGTTGGTCGTCCAGCCGATAAAGGCGTAGAGGGTGCCCACCGTGACCCCGGTCGCCAGCGCCACGCCCGCCGCGTCCTGGCCCAGGATGCGGGTGGCCGCGAAGTACAGCACCAGCGCCACCCCGAGCTGCCCCAGCACGGCCATCGTGGGCATGAACAGCGAAAACCACTTCACCGAGTTCTCGTTGGCGGTCAGCAGCGCCCGGTTGGTGTGGTCGAAATCCAGCGCCGTGCGCCGCTCGCGCCCGAACAGCTGCACGGTGGTCATCCCGGTGATGTTCTCGTTGAGCTTGGAGTTCACGACCGCCTGCTGGAGGCGGGTCGCCCGGAAAGCGTCGCGCAGGCGGGTGCGGAAAAAGTTGCTGGCGAGGTACATGAAGGGCAGCACCCCGAAGCTGACCAGGCTCAGCCGCCAGTCCACGGTGAGCATGATGACCGCGTAGGCCACGATCAGAAAGGCACTCTGAATCAGGCTGACCAGCCCGCCTGTCAGAAACTGGTTGATGGCGTCCACGTCGCTGGTCACGCGGGTGATCAGCCGCCCCACCGGGTTCTGGTCGAAAAAGGCCAGATGCAGGCGCTGGAGCTTGGTGAACACGTCGGCGCGGATGTCGCGCAGCACGTTCTGCCCCAGGTACCCGATTGCCAGGATCGAGCCGTACTGCACCGCGAACTCGACCAGCTTGAGGCCCATGTAGGTCAGCGCGGCGGTGGTCAGGATGCCCAGCAGCGGCACCCGGTTGATGGCCGGATCGTCCAAAAAGGGCGTCAGCGCGTTGTCGATCGCGTAGCGCTGAATCAACCCGAAGACCGGCTGGATGCCCGAGAACAGCAGCGAGAGCAGCACCGCGCCGACCACCAGCCCCACGTAGGGCTTGAGGTAGCCGAAGATGCGGCGGGTGAGCCGGGCGTCGAAGCCCGCCTGGGCGGGTTCGGGGGGCACGGGGGCAGGTGCGGTCACTTCACGGCCTCCTGGGGCAGCGTTTCGAGTTCGGTGGCGGCGGCCTCGGGGTCCCGGACCGGCTCGTCGTCTGTGTCGAGGTCCGAGGCCAAACGCTGGAGACGTTCGAGTTCGGCGTAGCGGCCCCCGGCGGCCAGCAGCTCGTCGTGGCTGCCCTGCTCGGCCAATCGGCCTTCTTCAAGCACCACGATGTGGTCGGCGTGGCGCAGGGTGCTGATCCGGTGCCCGATCAACAAGACGGTGCGGCCCTGGGCGACCTCGCGCAGCCCGTCGAGGATGCGCCGCTCGGTCTCGGTATCCACTGCCGAGAGGCTGTCGTCCAGAATCAGGATCGCCGGGTCGCGCACGATGGCGCGGGCGATGGCCGTGCGCTGGCGCTGCCCGCCCGAGAGGGTCACGCCGCGCTCGCCCAGGATGGTCTCGTAGCCCTGCGGAAAGTCCTCCACGTCGCCCGCCAGTCCAGCCAGCCGCGCCGCCTCGCGCACCCGGCTCATGTCAGGTTGCTGGGGCACGACTGGCGGCGGCGGGGTCTTCACAACGCTGACCCCCGTGGGAATTTCGGGCAGCTCGCGGTTCCCCAGCCCGAAGCCGATGTTGTTGGCGATGGTGTCGCTGAAGAGGAAGGGTTCCTGCGGCACCACGCTGATGTGGTCGCGCAAGGTCCGCAGCGAGATCGTGCGCACGTCGTGGCCGTCCACCCGCACCACGCCGCTCGTCGGGTCCATCGAGCGCGTGAGCAGCTGGCCCAGCACCGTTTTGCCGCTGCCGGTCGGGCCGGTAATGCCCAGAAAGGTCCCGGCGGGCACGTGCAGGCTCACGTCGTCGAGCACGGTGCGGTCGCCGTAGCGCATGGTCACGTGGTCAAATTCGATCTCGCCGCGCAGGGTCCGCACGCCGGGGTCCACCCGCCGCCGCTCGTCGCGGATCAGCGGCCGGGCGTCCAGCAGCTCGCGCAATCTCTGCCACGACGACAGGCCGCGCTGGGTGATCCCGGTGATCCAGCCCACCATCAGCATCGGAAAGGCCAGGCGCTCCAGCGTGCCCACGAACTGGGTGAACATGCCCAGCGTGAAGCGGCCGTCCCCGTTCAGGATCAGCCGCCCACCGACAAGCAGGATCAACCCGAAGGCAATCCCCAGCAGCAGGTTCATCACCGAACGCAGGGGACCGTCCACCTTGATCAGGGCGATGTTGCGCCGCAGAAGTTCGAGGTTCATCGCGCGGTAGTCCTCGATCTCGCGGTCCTCGATGGCGTAGCCCTTGACCACCCGCGCCCCGCTGAAGTTTTCCTGCGCCTTGGCCGCGATCAGGCTGTTTTGCTCCTGCACCAGCGTATGCCGCTTGTTGATCTGCCGCGCCATGTAGGTCAGCAGCCCCACGATGATGGGCAGCAGCGCCAGCACGATCAGGGTCAGTTGCCAGCTCAGGCTGAACATCACCGTGAAGGCGGTCGCGAAGCCCGACACGATGTTCACGATCTGCCAAGCCCCGAAACCCAGCATCTCGCGCACGGCGCCCAGGTCACCGGTCAGGCGGTTCATCAGGTCGCCGGTGCGCGCGCGGTCGTAGTACGGCTTGTCGAGTGTCTGAAGGTGGCCGAAGATGTCGCGCCGGATCTCGTACTCGGTCTGGCGCGAGGCCACCACGATCATGCGGCGCATCACCAGCATGAACAGTCCGGCGGTGGCGGCGGCGCCCACGATGCCCAGCGCATACAGGCCCACCCGGGCGGCCGTGATGCCGGGCGTGGCGGGATCAGCGTCCGCTTGCCCGGTCACGCCGTCAATGGTCAGACGGATAAAGTAAAACGGCAGCAGGTTCACGCTGTTGGCGATCACCACCGCCACCAGGCCAATCATGTACTGGCGGCGGTGAAGCCGCAGGTACGGCCACAGGGTACGGAGACTGTCCAAGGGGGACCTCTGGAAGAAAGGGGGCGCGGCGGCAGGGCTGAAGGCGGGCAGTCCAGGGCCGGAGCGGCCCGAAGCGCCGCCAGTCTACGCCGAGAGGCGCAGGCGGGAATGCGCTGAATGGCTGAATGGGGAGAGGGACGGAGGAATGGGGAGGGCCGGGGTGCCCGGACAGACTCCCGCTGTGGCCCTGCCCGGCTGCCTGTGCCCCGCCCGGCCAAGCAGGCTGGGCCGTGTTGACACCCCCTGGGACCGGTGCTACTATTCACAGCCGGAAGTCAGCGCGCCAGCGCGAAGCTTCTACACTCAGGGACGGAGGTTTTCCGCTCTCTTTCAGGTTTCGGAACGGTGCCACCCTAGCTCAACTGGTAGAGCACCCGACTTGTAATCGGAAGGTTGGGAGTTCGATTCTCCTGGGTGGCTCCACGTGACGCACCCACACGTCATGACAATTCGGGCCGAGACAGTGCGGGCCGACGGGGTACGGGTAGGTGGCCGAGTGGTTAAAGGCGACAGACTGTAAATCTGTTCACGTAAGTGTACGGCGGTTCGAATCCGCCCCTGCCCACCACACGCGGGAATAGCTCAGTTGGTAGAGCGTCAGCTTCCCAAGCTGAATGTCGCGAGTTCGAGTCTCGTTTCCCGCTTTCCAGCTCGCTCTTGTAGCTCAGTGGTAGAGCACTCCCTTGGTAAGGGAGAGGTCGTCGGTTCAATCCCGACCAAGAGCTCCATCAGAGAACGCGGCCCGCGCCCCTGCGGGCCGCGTTCCTTCACTTGTGTCCAACACTTGGGCAGCTTCCCACAGCTATGCTGTGCAAGGCTCAGTCTTTCCGGTTGGCTCCCACCACCCGGAAGAGGCGCTCTCCAGGAGGAAACGAACATGGCAAAAGGAACGTTTGAGCGGACCAAGCCCCACGTGAACGTGGGCACCATCGGGCACGTCGACCACGGCAAGACTACGCTGACCGCGGCGATCACCTTCACGGCGGCCGCGATGGACCCCACCATCGAGACCCTGGCCTACGA